>NZ_JAKUDW010000025.1:0-65908 GCF_022662595.1 Bacillus cereus group sp. BfR-BA-01524
AAATGATGGAAACGAGCAAGGGAACAACGGTAGGGGGTCTCAACAAGAAAATAGAGGCCACCAGCAAGGGAATGAAAAGAAGAATCAATAGAATCTGGAAGTGAGAGATTCATTTCAAAGCTAAAAGGATGTATCTCGCTATTGTGGGCAGTAAAACTCCCATCTCAAAATTTGGCTTGGGAAAAGAAGTTAGGTGGGAGTTGAGCTGCTTGTAAATGCCCAATTGGTGAGGGCTGATTAAAGTTGCACTTTATTATTCTATAGTTCTATTAAGAAGGAGTATGTGAAAAATATAATGGAGAAAAACATTCAACAAGAGAAAGATAAAGAAAAACCTGTTTTTTATGATCCGAAAGGAAGGAGAAACATAGCCTTTATTTGGTTTCTATGTATCTCAATAGTTAGTGTAGGTGTTGTATTTTATTTTTTCTTTCAAAGTATTTTTTCAACACCAGAAATTCCAAATATGAATACCGCTGTACAACAAGATACTAAACTTGTACCAATTAATCAAAAACTTAGTGATCAGCAGTTAAAGAAGGAAGAATTTAACCCAAATACCGAAACAAAGGATAATAAAAATTTGGTGAATTCGCCGAAGGATAGTAAACAACCTAAAGAAGTGTATGGTTTTTATGTAAACTGGGATGAAAATAGTACCGCTTCTTTAAAAGAAAATATTGATTCCTTAACTACGTTAGTACCAGAGTGGTATCATTTAAAAGCAGATTTAACGATTAGAAGTGAGATCAAACCTGAGATAGTAAAGTTGGCAGAAAAAAATCAAGTGAAGATTATGCCTTTGCTTACTAACTATACTGAGGAAGCTTCTGGTCCTGATAGTGGGCTAATTCATAAGTTACTGAATTCCTCAAATGATGTAAAGACAAAGTTTATTAATGATTTAGTAAGCCAAGTTAAAAAGAATCATTTTTCAGGAATTAATATTGACTTTGAGGCCGTACCTGAAAGTGATAGAGAAAACTTAACAAATTTTATGAAAGAACTTACTACGGAATTTCATCAACATGATTTGCTCGTTACACAAGATGTTCCAGCTAATGATAAGGCTTTTGATTATAGTGCGTTAGCAAAAATAATAGATCGAATGATTGTAATGATGTACGATGAGCACTATGGAGCCGGGGAACCAGGACCAATTGCTTCAAATAAATGGTTCCAACACACATTAAAAGAACTGAATATTCCGTCTAATAAACTTATAGTTGCTTTCGGTAACTATGGATATGATTGGGAAGTAAATAGTAAAGAAGCTGCGAAGTCTTTAACTTTCTCAGAAGTTATGGCAATGGCTCATGATTCAAATATGAAAATTCAATGGGATAAGATGAGTGGAAACCCTTATTTTAGGTATAAAACAGAAGGGAAAGAACATACTGCTTGGTTCTTAGACGGTGTAACTCTTTATAATCAAGTGAAAATCGCAATGGACAATAATGCAAAGGGATTTGCGTTATGGAGATTAGGAGCAGAAGACCCTACAATATGGAAAGTTTTAAAAAATCCTATTGAGGTACAAAAAAATCCTAATGTATTACATAAAATCAATAGTTTAGATGAAGTAAATTATTCCGGACAAGGTGAAATTTTACAGATTGAGAATGAAAGAAAAAATGGATTGAGAGATTTTAAAGTAGGCAAAGATGGTTACCTTACAGATGAAGTATATCAATCCTTACCATCTGCATATGAAGTGCAACGATATGGAAAACCAAATGGAAAACAAGTAGTACTAACATTTGATGATGGACCAGACCCGAAATATACGCCAGAAATATTAGATATATTAAAAGAGAATCAAATAAAAGCTGCTTTTTTTGTACTTGGTGAAAACGCGCAACTAAATACTAATATTGTAAAAAGAATATACGATGAGGGGCATGAAATTGGCAATCATACTTTCAAGCATCCTAACATAGCTGATACGTCTTTATTACGAACGAAAGTAGAACTTAATACGACGCAACGTTTAATTCAGGAAGTAACTGGACATTCTACGGTTTTATTTAGACCGCCATATGAAGCAGACGCTAACCCGGATTCAGCAAATGAAATATTGCCTATTTTACGTGCACAAAATATGAACTATACAATGGTAGCGGAAAAAGTTGATCCTGAAGACTGGGCAACACCATCAACAAATGAATTAGTAAAGCGTGCTCTTAATCCTGTTTATAAGGGAGAGGGAAATGTTATTCTTCTCCATGATGCAGGAGGGAATCGTACAAATACAGTAGAGGCGCTCCCGATCATTATTAAAGACCTAAAAAAGCATGGATATAGTTTTGTAACAATTTCAGATTTAATGAATAAAGAACGAGATGAAATTATGCCTCCTGTTTCTTCTGAGGGGAAGCAATATTTACTTTACAATAAAGCTGTCTTTTCAGGAGCCGGATATTTTAAGCATATATTAACTACTATTTTTTATATTGCTATTGGATTAGGGATTTTTCGATTTTTATTCTTAATTTATTTTGCATGGAAGCAGAAAAGAAAAACGTTATCTCGCTATATTAATTCGTCTTATCAACCTTTTGTTAGTGTTGTCATAGCGGCATATAATGAAGAAAAGGTGATAGCCAAGACGATTCACTCAATTTTGGATAGTAATTATAGAGAATTTGAAGTTATTGTTGTGGATGACGGATCGACAGATGGTACGTCAAAAGTAATGCAAGAAACATTTTCTAAACACTCTAAAGTTCGTTTCATTCAGAAAGAAAACGGCGGGAAATCATCGGCAATGAACCTAGGGTTTCAACAATCGCGAGGAGAAATCATTGTCACTTTAGATGCGGATACTATTATTGCGCAAGACGCCATTTCTCTAATGGTTAGACACTTTGAAGATCAGAATGTAGCTGCAGTTTCAGGTAATGTCAAAGTGGGGAATAGACGAAATTTGTTAACTACTTGGCAACATGTTGAGTATATTACAGGGTTTAATTTAGAACGTAGAGCTTTTGATGAGTTAAATTGTATTACAGTAGTTCCAGGAGCTATTGGGGCGTGGCGCAAGAAGAATGTAGTTGAGTCTGGATATTTAAGCGAAGATACATTAGCAGAAGATACGGATCTTACTATTACATTTTTACGTCAAGGGCATAGAATTGTATATGAAGAAAAAGCGCATGCTTTTACGGAATCACCTGAGGATGTGAAAAGTCTCATTAAACAGCGATATCGTTGGTCATATGGTACACTTCAATGTCTTTGGAAACATCGAAAAGCGTTGTGTAATTCAAAACATAAAACATTAGGGTTTATTGCACTGCCTAATATGTGGTTATTCCAATATGTTCTGCAATTCATTGCTCCTTTTGCAGATATATTAATGATCATGGGACTATTTAGTAGTAATCCGCTAAAAGTTTTAGGATTTTATCTTGTATTCTTTTTAATGGATCTTCTCGCTTCTCTGTTCGCATTTAAATTAGAGGAAGAGAACCCAAAACCATTGGTATGGTTAATTTTACAACGTTTTATTTATCGTCAATTTATGACTTATGTTGTCATTAAATCTATATTCTCATCGCTTCGAGGAGTAGCGGTAGGGTGGAATAAACTAAAGAGAATGGGGAGTGTTAAACATTCCACGGAGCATAAGGAGGCATCATAAGAGAGCGGACTATCTGCTCTTTTTTTCATTGGTTTTAGTTAGTTGAATGTAGAGTTGTAGCATAAAAACTGCTACGTCTATAACGAGATTTCTATTCATCATTAATAGTGAGACGTTATGTTAAGATACTTCTTTAGTTTCGGACAAAAGTTTTTTTATATTTTTTTAAAATGACGGACATAAAAACGCATATACCTTCGAATTATATATATGGATAACATAAATATGTATATAAAAGGGGAGAAATAAGATGAAAGAAAAAAAAGAAATGTTTCAAGAAATCGCTGAGGTGTTAAAGGTATTGGCGCATCCGGTTCGTCTATCTTTAGTAAAAATAATGCTTGCAAAAGGCCCTACTAATGTAACAACAATGTATGGGGATTTACAAATGCCTCAAAGTACAATTAGTCAACATTTATCTAAACTAAAAGCTGCTAAAATGGTTACAGGTACTCGGAAAGGATTAGAAATTTATTATGAGGTAACGGACAATCGCACAAAATCAATATTAGCATGTTTAGTTTAAATAATGACTTCTATTTCAAAATAAAAAACGCTATTCTTTTCTATGATTTTACAGAGAGAATAGCGTTTTTTATTTTTAAGGAGTATCTTTTTATATGCCTATAGAATGGAGTGGAAGGTTTATGGGTTTAAATGTAGCTACTATTACCTTAGGTTCTAATGCGTCTAATAATGAAAAAATTCTTGGTTTAGGGGTGCTTCTTTATAGCTTACGTACAATTGAGATTAGAAAAAGTAGAGCGAGCGTTTAATGAGGCGGAAGTAGTGTTTATATGCGAAACTTTATAGAAATCTCATTTTTCTAATTGTATCTTTTTAGATTGATGGATGTGGGGTCACGTCCATCAATCTAAGAAAACAAGTTAGCTAAAAAATGATGAAAATAAACTTTATAAAAATAAAAAATATGAACGTAGAGGATTAAACAAAGTATATAGTGCTTTTTTAGTCATGTAATCTTTTAATCTGATGATCTTTTCCCCATTCAAACAGATCATTCATTATTTGCATTAAAGATTTTCCGTATTCACTTAGTGTGTACTCAACCTTTGGTGGTACTTCTTGATATACGGTACGATAGATAATCCCATCAGCTTCAAGTTGCCGAAGTTGTTGTGTAAGAACCTTTTGTGTAATGTTTGGGATTTCTCGTTTAATTTCATTTGTTCGCATTTTTCCATCCGACAAAATACATAAAATATGAACTTTCCATTTTCCACCGATTACATCGAGTGTTGTTGCAATTGGACAATTATCATTTTGATTCATATAACACCTCCAAAGGTACTTCGAGGTTCCTATAGTACCTGAAAGTACGTACTTTTCAATTATATGTAACTCATTCATACTAATACGTAAAGGATTGATTAATTTATAAAGGGGCTGGAAAATGATGAGAACACTTGTAATTGTAGCACACCCTCATATTGAAAAATCAAAAATTAATAAAAGATGGATAGAAGAACTTGAGAAACATTCAGATGAAATTACGGTGCATGAATTATATAAGGTGGCACCGAATTGGGAGTTTAATATTGAAGAAGAGCAAAAGTTATTAGTAGAGCATGACAGATATATATTTCAATTTCCGCTTTACTGGTACAGCACACCACCATTATTAAAAAAGTGGTTCGATGATGTATTAACATATGGATTTGCGTACGGATCACAAGGAGATAAAGTGAAGGGGAAAGAATTTGGTGTAGCTATTTCTATAGGTGGATTAGAAAAAGACTATGAAAATAGTGGGATTACAATGGATGAGTTGACGAAACCATTCCAAGCTACATGCTTATATACGGGTATGGAATTTATGCCTTCCTTTTATTTATATGGTGCAGAATATAAACTAAGTGATGAAGAGATTGATAAAAGTGCACCTGAGTATGTGCAATATGTGATGAACAAGAAGTATTCTAATATATAATGAAAAATAGCCATTTACTTCACAAGTAAATGGCTATTTTATATTCTTCTTATATTCACTAAGTGTAATCTTTAGTAAATTAATAGTTAATCTGGTAAAATAAAAACCCTAACATATATAAAGGGGAGTTTTACTTGAGAACGATGCGACAATTATTACAAAAGAGAGCAATGCAATCACCAAATTTGGAAGCGCTTGTAGGGGGAAAGAAAAGATATTCGTTTCAGCAATATAATGAACGAGTAAATCAGCTTGCACAATATTTGTTACATAATGGTGTGCAAAGAGGAGAGCGTATAGGAATACTATGCAAAAATAATCACCCATTTCCAAGCGTTATGATGGCATGTCTAAAAATTGGAGCGGTATTTATTCCGCTAAATCATCAGCTTACTGTTTATGAATTAGAAACGATTGTAAAAGAAGCGAAATTAAAAGTGTTAGTTATTGATGAAGAATTTAGTGAAGTATTATTAAAGATTGATGCTGTAAAAGAAATCCCTTATGTAATTCAAACGACAAAAGAAGGCTTTGGTTCATTTGAATTAGAGTTGCAAAAACAGCCAACGACAGAACCGAACGTAGAAGTTCATGAAGAAGACGATGCCATTTACTTATTTACTTCAGGAACGACTGGACAGGCGAAAGCATGTGTAATTGGACATAAAAACTTGCATTATTATTTTGCTGAAATTGCGGGCCAAAGAGAAATTCCAGCAGGTGAACGCTTTTTATCTGTGCATCCATTGTTCCATATGAGTGGCGTGCTTTCTATTTTAAATTGTATTTATCATGGCGTTACGATGATTTTCTTAGCTGATTCGAACCCTACTCTTATTTGGGATAAGATTGAAGAAGAGAAAATTACTACGATGCTTGCGTTCCCAGCTGTTTATAGTTACATGCTTGATGAATTAAATAAAAAAGAACGTAACATTTCAACCTTTAAAGTAGCACAAAGCGGTGGTACAAAAGTGCCAGAAACACTCATTCAAAAATATATGGAAAAAGGAATATATATGGTGCAAGGCTATGGTAGTACAGAAGGTTGGGTTGTAACCTCATGGCATCCAATGATGGGAAAAGAAAAGATGTCTTCTGTAGGAAAGA
The DNA here is from genome assembly GCF_022662595.1 of Bacillus cereus group sp. BfR-BA-01524. NCBI lineage: Bacteria > Bacillati > Bacillota > Bacilli > Caryophanales > Bacillaceae > Bacillus > Bacillus cereus group sp. BfR-BA-01524. The sequence continues at coordinate 6,705 of NZ_JAKUDW010000025.1, forward strand.
CTTTGAAAAATGTAGAGGTGAAAATTGTTCATCCGGAAACAGGACATGAACTAACAACAAATGAAGTTGGAGAGATTCATGTGAAAAGTCCATACATGTTTAAAGGGTATTGGAATAATGAAAAGGCGACAAAGAAGGTAGTAAAAGATAACTGGTTTAACATGGGTGATGCTGGCATGATAGATGATGATGGATTCCTGCATATTATGGGAAGATATAAAGACGTTATTATACGCGGTGGTGACAATGTATATCCAGATCAAGTAGAAGATGTTATTCATGAAATACATGGTGTTTTAGAAGTTGCAGTAGTTGGAGTTCTAGATGACTTTTGGGGAGAGGTTCCAAGAGCTTTCATTGTGAAGGATAGCGAAACAATATTAACAGAAGAAAGTATTATTCAGTATTGTAAGGAGAAATTAGCAAGTTACAAAATACCAGAAGTGGTATTCATAGATGAGTTACCGAAAAATGCTTTAGGAAAAGTGTTGAAGAGGGAATTACGAGATGTAGTTCTTGTGAAATAGAAAATTATGAAACGATAGAGAACCCAGTTATGTATAAAGCATCACTGGGTTTTTGTTAATGTTTCTGTTAGTGGAGAGTATAAACGTTTTTGTTTTTTTGATGCAATTTTTTAGCTTGGTAACGCTCGAACGATATTCGGCTATTAGGCAATTTAAACCTCGCTACCTCCACTTGAAATTGTTATAATTAAAATGTTTTTAATATTTCAATAATTAGGAGGCTAGAGAATGAAAATTGCGATAGTCTGTTTCGATAACTTTACTGATATAGATGTTTTTTTACCATGGGATTTATTAAATCGTGTACGTTTAGTTGGCGGTATTTCTGATTGGAATGTCCAGCTATTAGGAACGGAAAAAACTCATATATCCATGTCTGGCTTACGTATCCCCATGACAGGAAGCATATCTGATATACCTTCCGCTGACGCAGTAATATTTGCAAGTGGCAAGGGGGTCCAAGGTTTATATCAAAATCAAGAATATCTTAATAGCATTCATGTAGATCTTCAAAGACAATTAATAGGCTCTATGTGCTCTGGTTCACTACTACTAGGAGCTAAAAAATTGTTAACTGGCAAAAAAGCAACTACATATCCATCTGTAGTAGAACAACTTAAAGAATTTGATGTAGACGTTATTGAACAAAGCTTCGTAAACGAAGGGAATATCTCGACTGCCGCAGGTTGTTTTGCTGCTCAAGACCTCTCAGCTTGGATTATAAGAACCTTGATTAATGAAGAAATGGTTGACACTGTGCTTGAAACTGTTCAGCCAGTGGGCAAAGGTTTATATTTTAAATAATCAAGTTAGAAATAGATAATCTGACTTGATTATTTAAAATGACGTTTTGGTACAATTTCTTCATTAGTGAATCCAAGTAATTCTCCTAAGGAGGGCGACCGTCACATCGTTATCAAGCCAAGGGTTTGGAATTACCTCAAAATGAAAAATTTCCCCTTATACAGTTAATTATAGAATTCGACTTATTTTTTTCGTATTGGGGAACTACTAATTTCTTAAGTTGATGGGCATAAGGTTTGTTACTAGATTTTGTATTTCGTGTAAGATAACAAAGAATATTCAATCAATTACTGGAGGAAGAGATGTAAATGAAGCTGCCGCTATTACAAGTAGAGACAGAGAAACTTATGATCCGTCCGTTCCAAAAAGATGATTATGAAAGTTGGTTAGATGGATTTAATAAGAGACTGCCATCGCAGTATAAATATGACGATGGCTATCAAGTTATGGCATCACGAACAAAAGAATGGTTCACGGAATGGATTAGAGGGTTTGATGAAGCAGCACATCGAGATGAGATGTATGTATTAGGTATTTTTCGTAAAGAAGATGGGGCTAATATTGGAAAGCTAGAGATAATAAAAATTTTACGTATGGATTATCAGTGGGCAATGATGGGCTACTCTATTCATAATCAATATTGGAAAAATGGATATGGGGTAGAAAGTGTAAACGCTACGTTATCGTTATTTTTTAATAGCCTTAATTTTCATAGAATCGAATTACATATACATGTTGATAATGAGCCATCAGTGCGTCTTGCGGAAAGCGCAGGCTTTTCATTTGAATGCAAGAGAGAGGCATTTTCATTAGAGAATGGTAAGTGGATGGATTTTCTTATTTATTTTAAAAATAAGGAGATGAGTATATGAGAGTGGTTATTACGGATAGAAATTGTAGATTGGAGGTGAAGTGGTGAAGTACGATCTTACAGTCATCAAAAACTTATTTGGTCCTTCTAAAAAAGTATTAAATGGCTTACCAAATGCAGTGACAATTGAAGAAATAGAAGAAGATGTTTTGTATAACGTACAAACATATAAAGAAAAGATAAGTAGATTTGAAGAGGTTTGTTTTAATTGGGAGTTAAAAAGAGCAAGTATTGTATTAAACAAAAGGTTTAGTAGTTATAACACAAGTGCAAAAGTGTTACTTGATGCGGGTTTTTCTTTACATGCAGCAAAGATAGAAGTGTGTAGGGAGTTAAACAATGTAGAGATGGTTGAAAAACAATATACATATCGATCAATAGCAGAAGGAACGTTATCGGAAAAAGAATTTAAATATATTTGGGAACAATGTATGTCGGGGTCAGGGAATCAAACTTCAATTTTAACTATCGATGAACATTTTTATTCCGTGCAAACAGAGTTAGGTAAGGGTTGGGAAAAGTCATGTATTGTTTTTTATGATAAAACTGGGCCAATTGGTATGTCCATACCGCATATAGAAACTGGAACAGAAAGTGAAGGACGATTATTTTACTTTGGAGTAATGCCTTATTATCGCGGGAAAGGAATTGCTTCTCATATGCATCTTCAATCTTTACATATGTTAAAGGAAATGGGGGCTACTTATTACATCGGAAGCACGCACACTTCAAATGAAAAGATGCAGAGGATATTTTGGAGAAATAATTGTTCGATGAAAACGGAGACAGAGCTTTATTATAAAATTTTTAAAGTAGATTAGGAGAAAAGAAAATGAAGACTATAAACGTATTTCATTACGACGCATTTACGAATAAACCAAATAAGGGAAATCCAGCAGGTATTGTATTAGATGCAGATGGATTAACGGAAGAGGAAATGCAGCGTATTGCTGAAAAAATTGGATTTAACGAAACAACTTTTGTTCTTTCTTCAGAAGTAGCACATATAAAAATGCGCTATTTTACACCTGGTTTTGAAATGGATTTATGTGGTCATGGGACAGTAGGGACGATATATGCCTTGCGCGAAAAAGGTTTATTAGAAGAGAAAAGTAACCTTACGATTGAAACGAAGGCTGGGATTTTACCGATACAAATACGTGTAAATGAAAATGGAGAAACCTTTATTAAAATGAGACAGGCAGCACCTCAGTTTAAAGAGTTTACAGGTTCAAAAGAAGAATTAGCTCATAGTATCAGTTTAGAAGTAAATGATTTAGATGTAAGTTTACCGATTGTATATGGAAGTACGGGAAATTGGACTGTAATTGTACCGATTAAAAATCTTAATGCATGTGAGAGAATGAAACCTAATAATGCTGCATTTCCATCAGTATTAAAAGAAATACCTAATGCTTCTATTCACCCAATTTGTCTAGAAACTTATGATGAACTAGCACAAATGCACGGCCGTCATTTTTCATCAGCTTACGCTGGGACGATTGAAGATCCAGTGACAGGAACAGCTTCAGGTGTAATGGGAGCGTATTATGCGGAGTATTTAGAGAAAGATTTTGAACATGAATTGGATTTAATCGTTGAGCAAGGACAGGAAATAAATAAAGATGGTCGTGTAACCGTTTATGTAACGAAAGGGATAGAAAACGAAAAGTTACAAATAGATATCGCTGGAACAGCGGTGTATGTGAAAGAGTTTGAAGTTTCAATATAAAAAAAGAAAGCCCGGCATACATCCGGACTTTCACTATCTGTTCAATACTTCAATATACGAAGCATCTCCAGTTGTTCTTAAAGCAGAGCGAAAATTGTTATTTTCTAGCGTTTTAGCGACTTGTTGTAATTGCTGTGCATCATCATGATGGATAAGTAAGCTGTCAGCACCGCTTTCTTCTATATGAATGTGTTCAACATTTCCAATGGCATCATGTATAGCTTTTAAAAATTCAGGTTTCATGGTGTCCTCCTATATGTATGTAACGTTTTTATTTAGTATTTCCTTATTTTTGAAATATAAAAGTAAATGAAAGGAGAAATAAAATGAATATAAAGCAGTTTAACGAACATATAACATCACTATTTGGAGAGCATCTTTATAAATATGGCGATGATGAATATGGTTTTACTCATATAAGTAAAGATGAATTTCACAAAATCGGTTACACAACAAATTTAACAGTAGAAACTATTGAAGAAGCGTATCGAAATGGAGTCGATATGATAGTTACACATCATGCGCCGTGGGGTTTTTTATTTGGTATGGAAGAGGCTTGTATTGAGAAATTGAAGCAATATGAAATGAATCATTTTTGGGTTCATTTGCCGTTAGATTTTGTAAAGTTTGGCACGTGTACATCGTTATTTAACGGAATTGGGATAGATACAATACTGGAATATTCCACGTATGAGGAAGAAGAACTACCGGGAATAGGAGAATATAAAGAAGCGATTCCTTTTTCAAACTTAGTTGGAAAACTTGAAGAAAAAATGGAAGAGAAAGTGAAGAGCTGGAGAAATCACGATAAACCAGTAAAACGGATTGCGATTTTAACCGGTGCAGGAAACAATACAAATTTGATTGAACGTGCATTAGAAAAAGGGTGTGACACGTTCATAACAGGTGAAAAAACATTATATACAGTTCAACATGCGAAATTTAAAGGGATTAATTTAATTGTAGGCAGTCATACGTTTACAGAAGTGTTTGGTGTAGAAAGTTTGGCTCATAAATTACAAGACATAGACCCTGCAATAGAAATTATTAGAGTATATGAAGAGCATTTAGAGTGATAAAATCACGTTATCATAAATGGGATATTGAAGAAAGCCATTGTAATAAAATAAAATTGTTGTTTGTTATATTAGGATGGTTGGGAGGATTTTCCTTGCGTTTGTCAAATAATAGTAAAGTTGTCTTTTGAATTAAGGGAATCTTCCGAATTAAAGGGTGAGAGAATGGACATTTCAATAATCACTGCACAACTAGTTAAGGAAAAAGTTATTTCACATTATCCAAATAGCGTAAAAGCATTAAACGGGGGAACGACAAGCACTATATATTTGTTAGATGAACAATACGTTGTAAAGTTGAATGAATCGGATGTCATACGTGAAGAAGCTTATTTTCTTCAGTTTTATAAAAAGGACGAATTATTTCCAAAGCTTTTTTATAAGGAACCTTTAAATCGCTATATTGTTTACTCATTCCTTGAGGGCACAACTTCTTGCAAACTAGGCCATAAACGGAGTGTTCTTTGTAAACTTGTAAAGGAAGTTATCAATAAGTATGAAGTAGCTACAGAGGTAGATGGCTGGGGATGGAAAGAAAGTCCGGTTCAATCTTGGAGTGAATTTTTAACAACAAATGTGATGGAAGCTCATGAAAATGTAAGACGTTACATAAGTGAAGAAGAGTATAGAACGGTTCTTAAGTTAGCGAATAGGGACGTTGGAATAAATCAGCCGTTTTTATTGCATGGTGATCTTGGATTTCATAACTTTATATTTAAAGAGAATGAGCTGCACGGTGTAATTGATCCTTTACCGGTGTTAGGAGATCCTATATATGATTTAATGTATGCGTTTTGTTCAACTCCGGAAAATTTAACAAAAGAAACAATCGATTATGCGATGAAACAATGTGTATTTCATAAAAAAGACCGTGATTTATATGAAAAAATAGTCATAGGCTTATATTTACGTATAGATAGGTGTTTACGGCACCACCCGAAAGATTTAGAAGATTATTTAGCAGCTTGGCGTTATTGGATGGGTGAGGTTGAGACTACTTTATAGCACAAATATTTTGGGGAGATAGTGAGATGAATGTTGCAGAAGCGAAAAAGGATTTAGCAATCAAAACGAAGAGAGGCTTACCGATTATATTAGCCGGCGTTTTATTTTGGATAGTTATGAGTATAACGGGATTTGTTCTTTCTGAAAAACAAGTGGTGTGGGTATATTTAATCGGTATGGGCTGTGTGTTTCCTTTCGGCTTAATGATAGCTGCTATATTGAAAATTGATATGTTTGCGAAAGGAAATCCGTTAGGGGTTTTGGCAGGCTTAATTGGTGGGATAAATGTATTGAATATTCCACTTGTATTACTTGCCTATTTTCAATTTCCAGAATGGTTACCTTTTGTAGTAGCGATGTTAATAGGTGTTCATTTTATTCCGTACGTATGGATTTATGAAAGTAAAAGCTATGGTTTATTGTCAGTAGGGATTGTATTTGTAACGTCAGTTTGCGGGATTCTTTTTGCAGAAAAAGGATTTACTGTAATTCCGTTATCGGTTACAGTTGTCTATTTACTTACTTTTATAAGTTTATTAATTGAAAATAAAAAAGCAGATCATTATCAACAAAAATCAGCTTAATAAAAATATAGGGATAGGGGAAATTATTATGGAAAATTTCGTTTGTACAACGTGTGGCGTGCAGTATGCGGCGAGTGTAGAAGAACCGGTGAGCTGTCATATTTGTGATGAAGAGAGGCAATATGTGAATCCAAAAGGACAATCTTGGACGACACTGGAAAGCTTACAAATTGGTGATACATATAAAAATGAAATAATCGAAGAGGAAGATGGACTTTATAGCATTACAACAAAACCAGGATTTGCGATCGGTCAAACGGCATTTGTGGTGAAAACAGAGTCATATCGTTTACTATGGGACTGTATTACGTATTTAGATGAAACGACAATTGCGAAAATAAAAGAGCTTGGTGGATTAGATGCAATTGCATTGTCTCATCCTCATTATTATTCAACGCAAGTAGAATGGGCAGAGACATTTGATGTACCAATTTATATACATGAAGATGATAAAGAGTGGGTGATGCGTCCGAGTAGTCGTATTATTTATTGGTCTGGTGAGTCTTTACAATTAGCGGATGGGATTACTGTACATCGTCTTGGAGGACATTTTAGTGGTGGTTCTGTATTGCATTGGGAAGAAGGTAATGACGGAAAAGGGATTTTGTTAACAGGTGATATTATTCAAGTTGTAGCAGATGAGCGGTGGGTAAGCTTCATGTACAGCTATCCAAACTTAATTCCACTACCAGCGAGAAAAGTGGAAGAAATGGTGAATCGAGTGAAGCCGTTACAGTTTAATCGTTTATACAACGCTTTTCATCGAGTAGTAAAAGAAAATGCAAATGAGGCAGTTGAACGTTCTGCTGACAGATATATAAAAGCAATAGAAGGAAAGTTGTTTCATACGTAAAAGGAGAGTAGCTTAATGAAAACGTTAGTATGTTTTGGAGATAGTATTACAGCTGATGATGTATTTTTTGATGGGATACCTAGATTAACGCCAAGGTTACAAGTAATGTTTCCTGATTGGAAAGTAGTGAATGCAGGTGTTCCAGGTGATAATACATTCGATGCGTTAAATAGGATTGAAGAAGATGTAATATCATATAAACCAGATTTCGTAACAGTTTTTCTTGGTACGAATGATGCAGTTTCTTTTTCTCAAGTGTCATTACAAGCATATAAAGAAAACTTAGAGAAGATTGTGAACCAAGTTTCATCAGATAAAGTACTACTGATTAGTCCTGCACCAGTTGATGAAGAAAGACAGCATAATAGAACAAATAGAGTGCTTAGTCAGTATGCAGACGTGGTGGAGGAAGTGGTGAGAGAAACAGGAAGTTATTTTCTAAACGTATTCGCTGAAATGATTCAAGAACAGGATTATAAAAGATTTGTAGAAAATGATGAAAAAGATGGACTACACTTTGGGCCAGAAGGTTATGAGTATGTAGCGAAGTTAATTGGTGAAAAGTTAAAAGGGATTTTATAAGGAGCAAAGCACTTAGTGCTTTGCTTTTTCGTATTTCTTTCGTAGTCCATAAACTTATTGATAGCTGTAATTTGGACGGATATTTTGCATTTTTATCCCGCATTAACTGCCCGTAAACGCCCGATTGGTGAGGGCTAATAATCAGTGGGGATGAACAAAAAAACCACTGATTAAAGTTTCACTTTATGTACGTAAAAGGCTAGTGCTGTTTTAAAGTAATATAAATTTATTTTTAAAAATTTATATTTCGTAGTTGAAAATTAATAAGGGTGTAACTATAATAGTTACAGTAAGTTCGTTATTTTGAAATGTACACATTGAATTACAAGAATGAAGGGAGTTTTTATGTAAATCAAAAAGTTATAAAAATCTTTTAATTTTTATAATAAGATAAAATATTTTTCGAGTCATACACATTATTAAATATGTTATTTCTAATAGAAAACTAGAGGTGGAAAAATGAAAAATTTTAAAGGTATGTTAATATCATCACTTGCAATTACAACTTTTGCTGGGATAGGTACGACATTTGTAACAAATACAGTATATGCTGCTAATAACGATTCTAGTAAAATACAAGTTCGTTCTAATAAGAGTATAAATACAACAACTGGCTCGAGATTGCCTGTACTATCAGTCAATCCTTATGATGAACCTAGATTTTCGAGACAGGGATATCTTGAAGAGGCACCTTTAGGAATTAATGCTCCTTATGCTTGGGGAATTAAAGGAGGAAATGGTCAGGGAGCAACTTTTGTAGATTTGGAAGAAGGCTGGTTATTAAATCATGAAGATTTAGTCGGTCAAAATATTGAATTTATGTCTGGAAAAATGAGTAATGATCTTTCTCACGGTACTTCAGTTCTAGGTGTTGTTTCTGCAGCTGACAATGGGATTGGGAATATTGGGATTGCACCAAAAGCAAAGGCAAAAGTAATTTCAGTGATCCGAGATAATGGGAGAATCGATGTAAGAGATGCTATTTTAAGTGCCGTAGATTCTTTACAGGCTGGAGATGTTTTATTAATAGAAGAATCCTTTAAATATGATGGATATGGAGATGACCCTTTACCAGTAGAAGTATACCCGAGTATATTTAACGCAATTCGCAAAGGTACAGATAAAGGCATTATTATTGTAGAAGCAGCTGGTAATGGTGGGATTGATTTAGATGAATTTAAAGACCGTAATGGTAAGCAGATTTTAAATCGAAATAGTCCAGACTTTAAAGATTCAGGAGCTATTATAGTTGGAGCATCTACTGCAAGAGTTCCTCATAAACGTTTAGCTTTCTCTAACTATGGTAGTAGAATTGATGTATATGGTTGGGGAGAGTATGTTGATACATTAGATACATATCAAAATCAAAATAATGAAGGACAAAAAGTTACAGATCAGAACATAATTAATCGTTATACTTCTAATTTTCGTGGTACTTCTAGCGCTTCGCCTATAATTGCTGGGGCTGCTGTATCGATTCAAGGGATTGCTAAAGAACATTTAGGTAAGGCATATACACCAAAAGAATTGAGAGCAATTTTAAGTAATCCAAATACAGGCACAAAGTCTAATAACCCATCATCAGATAAAATAGGGGTTTTACCAGATTTAAGAGCGATTTTGTCTAACCTTGGATTTAATAGTGATTTGACTACCCAAGATTCTATGGTATTTCCAGATAACGTAGAAAAAAATGAAGGAAAAGAAAACTCAACTTTCGTATTTCCAGGTGAAGAAACAAAAAGAACAGGGGATAAAAATTCAACTGTAAACTTCCCAGAAGAAGATTTAAAGCAGGATGAAAAAGAAGAGGGATTAATTGTTTTTCCGGATTAATAAAAAATACTACCTTCCATTTGGAGGTAGTATTTTTTATTTCTTGTAATTAACAAGCAGGTATGAAAGCTGTATTTGTTTATCTTTCATAATGAATTTAACAACAAAATCGAATATTTGACTGTTAATTAAATTTTTCGTCTCAATCAATTACATTAATTAATCTAGAAATGCTTGCTGTAATGCTTTCAGTCCATCGCTGTAAATACCATGAAACAGATTAATTGCCTCTTCATCACTAACCTCAACAGGAGTGAATGTACCAGACCACTCTACTAACGATGTGTTACTTTCAGTACCTTCTTTCACCTGGATTGTAGATAGATAATTAGTGACTGGGAATGGTGCATTCATGATTGAATACGTGTAGTAGCGCTCTTTATCATTGAATACTTCTAAGCGTTCTATAATTGTATCCCCATCCGGATTAGCTAGATGACGTACACGACCGCCTTCAGTTAATTTACTGCTAGGTATATAAGGTAACCAGTCTGGAAGGGAGTTGAAACCTCCGATTAATTGCCACACTTGTTCCGGTGAAGCAAAAATTTCCATAGATGTAGTAGTATGTGCCATATTCATTACGCTCCTTTTCATCTCGGTATTTACGGGTAAATAATCAGTGGGGGATGCTCCCACTGATTAAAGTTTCATTATTATTTTACGTTGATTGGTAGTGGTGCATTAGGTGCTACTAGTTTTTGTTCGCGCATTTCTTCCCAGAATGCAGCTGGAATTACTGTATTTAAGGCATTTTGGTCTTCTACAATTCGTTCCGGTTTACTTGCCCCAGGAACAACAGCAGCAACTGCTGGATTAGCTAGTGAAAATTGTAGTGCAGCAGCTTTGATGCTGATGTCGTGACGATCTGCAAGAGCTTTCATTTTCTCAACTTTTGCAATAATTTCTGGCGATGCTTTTTGATATTCGAAGTGAGCGCCTCCAGCAAGAATACCTGAGCTATATGGGCCACCAACAACAATATCCATATTATGCTTTACAGCTGCAGGCATTACTCGTTGCAATGCACGTTCGTGGTCTAATAATGAATAGCGACCAGCTAATAAGGATATATTTGGTTTCGCTTCTTCTAAATCAAGCATAAGTTCAATAGATTCTACTTTGTTTACTCCAAGCCCCCAGCCCTTAATAACTCCTTCTTCACGTAAACGTGTTAGCGCACGGAATGCTCCTGTTCGAGCTGTTTCAAATTGTGAAATCCACTCATCACCATAAAAGTCTTGTGCTAAATCATGAATGAATACAAAGTCTAGACGATCTGTTTTTAAACGTTTCAAACTTTGCTCGATAGAACGAAGTGTTGCATCTGCGCTATAGTCATTGATCATTTTATTTTTGCGACCAAATTCGAAAAGTCCGCCTTTTTCACCTAAATCACGTGCAGATGGATCTTCTAGTTCATCTGAAATCGTTCGACCTACTTTGGTGCTTAAAAAGTAATCATCACGATTTCTTTTTGACAGTGCTTCACCAAGACGAATTTCTGCTAAACCAGATCCATAAAGTGGAGCTGTATCAAAGTAACGAACGCCATTCTCCCAAGCAGCGTCCACTGTAGCGATTGCTTCTTCCTCTGGGATATTACGGTACATATTTCCTAGTGGTGCTGTACCAAACCCGATTTTTTCTTTTAGTAATTTACTCATTATAGATATCCTCCTAAAATGTATTTAAAAATTAATTCATCATTGTGAATGGATGTGAAAATGAAAACATGTCATTTCATCGTCTGACAAAATGTATGATAAAAATATTCACTTTAAAGTACAGGTAATTTCTAATACTGCATGACTCACTCAACTCTTACAAATGCTATTATGAAATGTATTTTACATAATGAAAAGTACGTACTTTAAAGTGATATAGATACTAAAAAGTAATACAGGTACTTTTTAGTGCCGTACTACTCATCTGCTGTTTACGTATGCTATTATGAAACATGTTTAATACAATAAAAAGTACGTACTTTAAGGTGCTATAGATACTTAAAAGTAATATTTAAATCTTTAGCTTAATGGCCTTATAAAATTAATAAAGGAGATTTTTATATGAAAACATACAATATTCCTGTAGAGGCAACTTTAGAGGTTATCGGTGGAAAGTGGAAAGTAGTTATCCTTTGTCATTTAAAGAAAGACAAAAAGAGAACGTGCGAATTAAAACAATTAATGTCTGGTATTACACAAAAGATGTTAACGCAACAATTACGTGAATTAGAAGAAGATGGTGTAATCGAGAGAAAAGTGTATAACCAAGTGCCACCAAAAGTAGAATACTCTTTAACTGATTACGGTCATTCTTTAGATTCTATACTCGATACTCTTTGTAACTGGGGAGAAAATCATCTTGAAAAGAATGGGAACACATCTATGCTCATTACAGCAGCCGAATAAAAAAGAAAAAACGAACGAGAATACGTTCGTTTTTTCTTTTTTTATAGAGGGAGATTTTTACGCAGCATAATTACTTTTTTGTAATATAGGTACTTTTTTGTGCTGTAGGAACTAAAATGTGCCGTATAGAAAATTATTTATTTTTACGTAACAATAGATAAGGAATTTATAAAAAAGGAGAGGAGATCGCGTGAAACAATATAATATACCTATAGAAGCAACTTTAGAAATTATCGGTGGAAAGTGGAAGGTCGTCATTTTATGTCACTTAACGAAAGGGAAGAAGCGAACGAGTGAGTTGCAACGTTTGATTCCTGAAATTTCTGTTAGAATGTTAACGCAGCAACTACGCGAGCTGGAAGAAGATGGTGTGATTACACGTGAAATTTACAAAGAAATTCCCCCTCGAGTAGAATACTCCCTAACCGATTATGGGTGGTCTTTACAAAATGTATTAAATCAATTAACCGCATGGGGAGAACGATGCATAGATAGAAAAAATACAGAAGTTAAGTGAAATCTCTATATGTAATATTGAAAACACCACCTAATGACGAGGTGGTGTTTTTCGTTTTAAAACTTTAGAAAGTTGTTATGACGAAAAGTAAAATTTTTGAGGACCTGTTTCAGTCATGGGTACTTAAAAGTGCCTACATCACTTTAAAGTACGTACTATGCTTCATAATATAACCGTTTTATAATGACACTCGTAGCAAAAAGTCATAAAGATTTTAAGCTATGTTCAAAAAGACTTATTAACTAGTATAGTTTTTTGTTCAATTTTTTAGTAGGAGATGTTTTTATGGTTGAAGAACTTTTTTATAAAAAAATACTTAAAAATCTGTTTTCAGATTCAGTTCAAATTACACTTTGGAATGGAGAAACAATACAATATGGCGAAGGGGAACCGCAATTTCATATAACATTCCATAAGCCGCTCTCAAAAAAAGAAATTGCTAAGGATCCTTCTATTGCATTCGGTGAAGCATATATGAATGGGGACCTTGAAATAGAGGGGAATCTTGAAAAGGCAATTCAATCTATTTATAAAAGGCAGGATAGCTTTTTAGGAGATAGTAAGTTGCAATATTTCAAAAGTAAATGGAATTTCTCAAAACAAAAAAATAAAGAACATATTGCTCACCATTATGATATTGGGAACGATTTCTATAAATTATGGCTTGATGAGACAATGACATATTCTTGTGCGTATTTCCAAAATGAACAAGATTCTTTAACGACAGCGCAGCATAATAAAGTGAATCATATTTTGAAAAAGTTGAACCTTCAAAAAGGTGATACGCTATTAGACATCGGTTGTGGGTGGGGTGAACTCATTACAGCTGCCGCTAAACAGTACGGTGTGAAAGCGATGGGAGTAACGTTAAGTGAGGAACAATACGCTAAGACTTCCGAGCGAATTAAACAAGAGGGACTTACGGATTTAGTTGAAGTATCTTTACTTGATTACCGCGATATTAAGAATCGTAAATTTGATAAAATTGTTAGTGTAGGTATGATCGAACATGTAGGAAAAGACAACATTACGCAATACTTTGAAACAGTTAACAAACTACTAAATGATGGCGGGATTTCTCTGCTGCATTGCATTACTTCTCCGGCTAATGGTGGTGCTACGAATGGTTGGATTGAAAAATATATATTCCCTGGTGGGTATGTTCCTGCTGTTAACGAATTAATCACGAACATGACAAACGAACAATTTTTCATTGTTGATGTGGAAAGCTTACGTAGACATTACGGGAATACATTACAACATTGGGCTCGAAATTTTGAAAACGTACTAGAGGAAGTTTGCAAAAAGAAAGATGAGCGATTTATCCGCATGTGGCGTTTATATTTAAATGCATGTGCAGCTTCGTTCTTTACAGGTAATATTGATTTACATCAATTTGTATTTACAAAAGGGATTAATGATACAATTCCGATGACACGTTCGTATATGTATGAATAAGAGTATATAACCAATTAGCTCTCAAGTCATTGAGTATAAATAAAATGCTGATAGGATATAAGTCTATAACTTAAAGTCGAGATGGGGATCAGAAAATGATTTCTATCTCGACTTTTTAATATATAATTTTAAAATCAAAACTATATACTTTTAAAGATAAAAATATATAATAAATGTAGAAACGAAAATTTATGAGCAAGGAAGTTGAAGAACATGACATTAACAATGGGCTTTATTGGATTTGGAAAATCAGCTAACCGTTATCACCTACCTTATCTGAAGACACGTAAAAATATAAAAGTAAAAACGATTTTTGTGCGTCGAATAAATGAAGAATTAGCGGCTCCATATGAGGAAAAAGGTGTTTACTTCACTACTGATTTGGACGAATTGTTGAATGACAAAGAAATTCAAGTCGTGACGATTTGTACGCCAGCACATACGCATTATGAATTAGCAAAAAAAGTTATACTAGCCGGAAAATCAGTTATCGTTGAAAAACCATTTTGCGATACAGTAGAACATGCGAAAGAATTATTAGCTTTAGGACGAGAGAAAGGTGTAGTCGTTATGCCTTATCAAAATCGCCGTTTTGATGGTGATTTTTTAGCTGTGAAGCAAGTAGTTGAACAAGGATTCCTTGGTGATATTATTGAGATTGAATCGCATATTGATTATTTCCGTCCTGGTTCAATCACTCATGAAGCTCCAAAAGAAGAAGGTTCATTTTACAGTTTAGGTATTCATACGATGGACCGCATGGTTTCACTATTCGGCCGTCCAGATACGGTGACATACGATATTCGTAATAATGAAATGGAAGGTGCGGTTGATAACTATTTCGATGTTGGTCTACATTACGGAAATCAGTTGAAGATTAAGCTGAAAACGAACCATGTCGTAGCAAAAGATTATCCACGCTTTATCGTTCATGGAACAAATGGATCATTTATTAAATACGGTGAAGATCAGCAGGAAAATGATTTGAAAGCGGGTATTATGCCTGAGAGTGCAGGATTTGGTGAAGATTCACCGATGTACTATGGAGTTGCTAAGTATCGTAATGCAAATGGTGACTGGATTGAAAAACAAATTAAAACGCCGCTTGGTGATTACGGTCGTTTCTATGATGCAGCTTATGACACAATTGTAAATGGTGCACCAAGACTTGTGAAAGATGAAGAAGCGGTAACGAATATTGAAATCTTAGAAAATGGATTTGCTGCCTCATCACCTTCAGTCTACAAACTTGAGGCTTTACATTTGAATGAATAGAAGCGAGTATGCAGTATAAAGGAGGTATGGAAATGGCAAGCGGATCAACACAAGTAAAATACCTCGGCATTTATCAAAAGATTAAACAGCAAATTTTAGACGGTGAATATAAAATCAATGAAAAAATTCCGAGTAGCCCCGTCCTTGCTGAAGAATTTGATGTTTCAGCACTTACTATTAAAAAAGCGCTGGATCTGTTAGTAAGAGACGGCTACATCATCCGCCGGCGCGGAAGTGGAACAGTGGTGCAAGATTGGCGTCAGCAGGAAAAGGCACGAATGATTCAAACTTTAACAGGTACGAAAGCTGTTTACGGCAGTGAGGTAGAAAGTAAAATTATAGAGTTTGCGATTGTTGGTGCTGATGAAGTAGTTGCTGAGAAATTGGGAGTTTCAATCGGTGATTTCGTCTATAAAATCATTCGCCTCCGCATCATTCACAGCATTCCGACGATTATGGAGCATACATGGATGCCAATCTCGGTTATCCCAGGTGTTGAGGCTTCTGTTTTAGAGGAGTCGATATACTCACATATTCAAAATAAACTTGGTTTTGAAGTAGGGACATCTGTTGTCAGAGTTAAAGGAATTCGCCCAGATGATAGGGAAAAGCAGTTTATGAATTTAACAAATCAGGATTTCCTCATGCGAGTTGAACAAGTAGCTTACTTAACGGATGGACGAACTTTTGAATATTCTTATGCAGATCATCTACCGGAAACCTTTGAGTTTGAAACAGTCATTACGGCAAAAAAGTTATAAAGAGTCATAAAAAACAGGTTGAGGTAAATATTGTCTCAATCTGTTTTATGTCTTCAATATAATTTACACGTACAGTTATTATTCATCGGCTGTAATCAGCATGGATGTGTTCCCGTTTTTTTCAAGATGATTTTCTCCCCAAGCACAAAGTGAATCGAGTATAGTTCCTAAAGACGAACCGTAATCCGTTAAAGAGTACTCTACTTTCGGTGGTACTTGGTCATATACTTTCCTTTGGATTACACCATCTTCTTCTAGTTCCCGTAATTGTTGTGTTAACATTTTTTGCGTAATACCAGGCATTAATCGTTTTAATTCACTCGTTCTTTTTGTTCCTTTTTTTAAATGACAAAGGATAACAACTTTCCACTTTCCGCCAATAACTTCTAAAGTCGCCTCTACAGGAATATTGTATGTTTTCATAAAAAAACCTCCTTTGATGAGTTTAGATTTCCGTTTTGGGGTTACATATGTTTTCGTGCCAAAATTATTACTTTTTAGTGCCTATAACACTTTAAAGTGCGTACTTTTTATTATGTTAAATATATTTCATAATAGCACATGTAAACAAGAAATGAATAAAATGTACTTTAAAGTACATTGGGAATTGGTTAGCGTAACACTATGGGGACATTCATATAAAAAAATGATTTGTTACGTTCAATAGAATGTATCCAAGACTTAACATTTGATTAATAGAACTGTAAAGTTTAAAATTACAGTATAGTTTTTAGAAGTGAGTTGTTATCGTCTGTAAAATGTAGATAAATGAAATATTCCCGAAAAAATAATATTATGTGTATTTGATTCTAAACTGTAATTTTTTTTAATACATTTCAATAACCGATATTTAAAATGTACGTTTGATAACATTAAAGGAGTGAGTTAAATATGGTAATTCTATATACAACAGCAAGCTGTGGTTCATGCCGAAAAGCGAAAGCATGGCTTGAAGAATATCAAATTGATTATATTGAAAAAAACATCGTATCAAATTCTATGACAGTTGATGAGCTTAAATCAATTCTTCGTTTAACTGAAGAGGGGGCTACTGAAATTATTTCAACTAGATCCAAAACTTTTCAGGACTTAAATATAAATATTGAGGAGCTCTCGCTTAATGAATTTTATACATTAATAATTGAGCATCCACTAATGTTACGTCGCCCGATTATGCTGGACGAAAAAAGATTGCAGATTGGTTTTAATGAGGAAGAAATCCGCAAATTTTTACCACGTAGCGTCCGAACATTTTTAAGCATTGAATTACAAAAGTTGGCTAATTAAAAAATAATATTTCTTACGGAAAATTTTCTTGAAAGGAGGAAGCAGAAGATGATTGAAGTATGTGTTACAGTTAATTATAATGATAGAAATTATCAAACAAATGTTATTGTGAGTAAAGATACGATTTGGACAAAAATTAAACAACTGGCAGAAGAACAAGTGAAGAAACAGTGGAGTGTTTAATTTTATTTTCAACTTAAAAAGCTAAATGAAGTTATCGGATATAGGTGAGACCGGATAGAATATAAAGGAATTAATTTTTTTATGGTAAGAAGTATTCTATATGTTTTAACGTTCTAACCAATCTGTAATATTTATGGCTACAGTATGTTAATATATGAGAAACAATATTTTTAATCGTAGGAGGAAAATCATGAACAGCGACTTTACCTTGGCCATTCACAGTTTAACTTATTTAGCTTTACAGCCAGACCGGATGTCAACAAGTAATGCTATTTCAGAAAGTGCAGGTGTACATCCAGTACGTATTCGTAAAGTGCTAAGTTTGTTAAAAAAACATAAATTTATACAATCAAAAGAGGGAACTGGTGGAGGTTTTATTTTTGCTCACGATTTAGATGAAATTAATCTTTGGCATATTTATCAGATAACCTCTGAAGGTGCTTTGCAGCCGAAGTGTCCGGAATCAAACAATCAGTGTGTTGTAGGTTCGAACATGCGAAAAGTTCTTTTCGCTATTTTCTTAGGTGCTGAAGAACATCTAGGTGAATACTTAAAGAATTATACAATGAAAGAAGTTGTTGACCTTATCAATCAAGAGCGTTAAGCGGTTTAATTATTATATAGCCGTGAGTTCTTAACACTTAAATGTAATGAAAAATATTACAGTATAATTTGTTTTTATATCTTTTTTATCGTCACAAAAAATATTTATAGGAAGGTGAAACGGTATGATGTCAAATAATAATCATGTTTTAAAAGTAGGAGATTGGGTTCGTGGAATATCAAATGAAGGTGAATTAATAGTTGGTTATATTGTATCACTTGATGATGTAGAGGATATAGTTACAGTTAGTATTGTGAAACGTGACGGCCAGTACACAATAAACGAAGCGATTTTACTCTTTAGTAAACACGTTAACAAACTCCCTGAATCAAAGGTAATAAATAAGGAACAAATCCTTTATCTTATAGATCTTGCATTATTAACAGGGGATGAAGAATGGTTTATCGAGCTTTCTTCAAAATTAAACTCGATAAACGAGCTAGTTAATGGGGGAGTTTAATTTTTTAGCCTATGCCCTAATCAATAATATCCTCTCTTTTGTTGCATCTTAATAAAAGAGAGGATTGATGTTATGAAAATAAGATTAACAATGGTTAGCATCATATGTCTGTTTAGTTTTTTATTACCCTGCATTTCTGCTCAAGCAATTGTAAAAAAGGAAAATGATATAAACAGAAATTTTAGCATAGATTTAACAGGTTATGAACTTTATTCGTTTGGTGACTTTAACCAATTAGATTATAAGATAACGCCACTTACTCAGTTGTTTTTAGGGATAGTGCAAACAGAAGGTGAGTGGATTAATGAGCCACGATTATATACTAAGGGAAATAAAGGTTATTTTCATCTTTTGAAAGCGGACGGTACGAATGTTCTTTATACCGTTGAAAAGAGCGGGGATTTTTGGAGGATTATAGATGTAAAAAGAAAGAAAATCAACAGAATACCTGTACCAAAAAAACTTTTAAAAGAAGTAGTAATTGAGCTCTTATTGGAGCCGATAAGCAAAGAGGTTGAAAACTATTATAAGGAACCAAAACTTTGGTATCGAGGTTCTGAAAAAATACTTGAAATAAAAAAAGATACAACAAACTATACTTTTTATGTAACTGTTCAAATTCAAACTTTTGAGGGTGCACACAATCCGCCTTATGGAGAGGACACAATTACTTTTCTCATAAAAGGAAATGATCTAAAAACGATTCATTACAAACATAGAGATATCTCTGAAGAAGAGTCGAACAAACTAGAATTAAGATGACATTGAAGTGATTTGTTTGTGAATCCTTGATAACGATAATTATGTAAATGAGCTGTCCATATGGGGCAGTTTTTTTGTTTTTTGCTCAGTGTAGTTTTTTAAAAGTGTATATGAATTCAATATTGATAATATATATCCTAAAAATTGGTTTTTGTATTTTGTGAATCTTTTCTTTTTGCCTACATTAATTATTTATTAGAATATCTTTTATGTTTAAAATAAATTTTTTTGATAAAAGGGGATATAAGTATTTTTAGAATGAGTCACCTAGAAAGACAATGTATAATTGTATATTTTTACTAACTAATTTAGCTTTACGCGATAAAAACAATGGCTACATGCTAACTGTAAAATATTATCCATATAAAATTATTCCGCTTTAATATTTCTGAAAATATAAAAATATTAATTTTATAAATATACACGTTATAATGAGGGCGTCGAGAGAAATTTTATTATCTCTGGAGAAAATATAAAAAATGCGATTCTTAGTAAGAAAGGTGTGTGATTAGAGGCGAAATGTATGTAATGTGCTTCAGTGGCTTGTGTAAGCAATATCATCAGTGCTACCGAAGTTATGAAAGTAATGTATAGAATTGAGAAAGAAATGCCTCGCAAATGAAGAGAGGCCGGTTTAGCTAAAATTACTGTTAAAAGTAAAAAAGAGAAACCATTAAAGTAATACACTGTTATTAGAAATGTTGCAACGTATTTATGAAGTCTATTCTATATTGTTCTCTTAAGGGGTCTTTATATAAAGAGCGGATACTTTGAGTAAACTTTTTTGTGAACGCTAACAATTATATTAGGACGCTAACTAGCGAATGTTTCAATTTGGATTCATTATGATGAAGGACATACAATGTGGGGCAACTTGTAAGGAATTCATTTTCCGAAAAGGGAATATTTGTTAGATGCAAAGAGAGATGTAGGAATAGATACAAGGGGGAGTTATTATATGAACGGGAATACTGCAAAGAAAATAGAAGTTCAAGCTGAAAATACCGCACTAAAAAATGAGCAATATGCAGATCCGAAAAAGTGGCATAAGCAGGATACTACATGGGCACTCAGTCTATTTGGAACTGCAATTGGAGCAGGGGTGCTCTTTTTACCGATTAATGCAGGTTCAGGTGGTTTATTATCTTTACTACTAATTACATTACTTGCATATCCAGTTATGTACTACTCACATAGGGCGCTTGCTAAAATGATATACGCTTCTAATTCTGCTGATGAGGGGATCACAGGTACAATTAGAGAGTATTTCGGAAATAAAGCGAGTATCATTTTTAACATCGTATATTTCGGTTCAATTTATACAATCGTACTAATGTATTCGGTTGCGCTTACAAATACTGCAAGTAGTTTTATCGTGCATCAATTGCACATGCCAGAGCCTCCAAGGGCTATTTTATCACTTGTATTAGTTCTTGGTCTTATCGCTATACTGAATTTTGGTCAAGATATTACTGTAAAGATCATGAGTATGCTAGTGTATCCTTTCATAGTTTCTCTACTTTTTATCGCAATATCTTTAATTCCACAGTGGAATACGTCAATGCTTAGTTTTTCAGCTGTTTCAACTGCTTCAACAGGAACAGGCTATTTTGGGACGATATTGATGATTCTACCAATCATCGTATTCTCATTTAATCATTCACCTATGATTTCATCATTTGTTGTGAAACAGAGAGCTACGTATGGAATCGAAGCCACTGATGCTAAATGTGCGCAAATACAAAAGGTTTGTTATATCATGACATTCGCTGTTGTTATGTTCTTCGTTTGGAGTAGCGCATTGAGCTTGACTCCAGATGATATAAAAATGGCAAAAGAACAAAACTTATCAATCCTTTCATATCTTGCTAATGAGCTTAATTCGCCTGTAATCACTATTGCAGCTCCAATTATTGCTTTTGTGGCTATTACAAAGTCTTTCCTTGGCCATTATATAGGAGCATTCGAAGTAATGCGTGACATGATTATTAAGTTCGGTAAATCACGTGGAAAAGATATTGAAGAAAAAACAATTAAGACAATAATCCTTACTTTTGTTGTATTATCATGCTGGTTTGTTGCTTATACAAATCCAAGTATTCTTGGACTTATTGATTCTCTAAGCGGTCCTTTAGTTGCTGCTATCTTATGTCTATTACCGATGTATGCGATTCAAAAAGTACCAGTACTAGCTAAATACAAAGGGAAAATGAGTAACGTATTTGTTATTATTGTAGGTGTACTTACAGTTTTAGCAAGTATTAAGTCATTATTCTAATTCACTACTGTTGGTTTTAGTATCAAAATAGTTGGATCTGAGAAAATAAGGAGCAAGTTTTGAATAGTTTTTTTCAAAACTTGCTCTTAAAATATTCTAAGGAATTAATTTTACAAATAAGTTTATTCATATTAGTCATCTAGCGTTTTGGTCATATACTCATCCAATATTATCAAGACCTAAAACGAAAAATTTTAAATATCAAGCGCCTAACGTATTATATATCCCTAATATGTTAGGCGCTTTTATTTTGGATAATAAATTTTGAACCTAAATTTGAATAGTATATTTCTCTATTTGATGCTTATTTAATATTGTAAAATTTGTATTGAAAATTCGAGGTTTTAAAAGTATCATATACATATTCAAACATTTGAAGATGTATATGATACTTTTTGAAATTGAGGAAAAGTAACGGAGGGATTTCAATGGGAAACGAAATGCAACAATTTAAAGCAGATTTCTTTAAAGCCTTAGCACACCCTTTGCGAATAGGTATCTTAGAATTATTGTCAGAAGGTGAAAAAAGCGTAAACGAAATTCAAGATATTCTAAATAAGGAAGGTTCAGCTATTTCTCAGCAATTAAGTGTACTACGTTCAAAAAACATTGTTGTTGGTAGAAAAGATGGAAAAAGAGTTTTATATTCTTTACGAGACCCTATTATTGTGGATTTATTGGTGGTTGCACGGAAGATTTTTAACAACCATTTAATCGATACGATTTCAATGTTAGAAGAGCTAGATGGAGCAGAAAGTGAAATGATGGCTAAGGAGGGATAGGTTGAGTATTGAGGTTAAGAAAGAAGATATCATCCAACATGGAATTGAAACATTTCGCTCATTAGGAGCTCATTACGTTTGTGAAGTTTGTATAAAAAGTGGAAATTCTTGTTGTTTTTCATGCCAACATTTACAAGATGGAGTTGGATGTCGAAAAAGAAATACTGCTTGTACAGCTTGGTTATGTGGAATTCAAGGTTTTTTATTTGATCAAATAGGATTACTGGATGAATGGAATCGTTTTTGGAGTGAAATTCCAGGACAAATGTTTCGTAGAGATATTACTCCAGATAAGGTAAGGATTAGATCGTTTATTGATACAAAGAAGCTAGATAGTCGAGCCGGAGAACGTTTAGCAGAAAGATTGAAATCCTATGTACAACAAGGTGGAGATATAGGTGAATTGGAGTGTCATTTAAGTAAAACATATAGTAAATATTAGGGTGTTTTTTATTTTTGTGAAAAGGACAATTTTCTGTATAAGGGACCGAGAAATACATTTGTAATCCAGATCTATTAAAAATAGAAAAGAAGGGTTTGTAATGAGAAAGTTATTTACAGGAAGGTTTGAAGGATATTCATTAGCACATTTTCAAAAGGATCTTCTTTCAGGAATGATTGTTGGAGTTGTTGCGATTCCACTTGCTATGTCTTTTGCTATAGCCTCTGGTGTTAAGCCAGAGTATGGGATTTATACAACCTGTATTGCTGGAATATTCATTTCACTGTTTGGTGGTTCGAAGTATCAAATTGGAGGACCTACAGGTGCTTTTGTTCCGATTCTTTTAGGAGTTGTAATTACCTATGGATACGAAAATTTACTACTCGCGGGTTTGTTAGCTGGAATTATTTTATGTCTTATGGGAATCTTCAAACTAGGCTCTTTAATTAAGTTTATTCCACGTCCTGTAACAATTGGTTTTACTTCAGGTATTGCTGTTATTATCTTTACGGGACAAATTGCTAGTTTTTTAGGTTTAACAGGTATAAAAAAGCATGAGGAATTTCTAGCAAATTTGAAGGAACTCTTCACTCATATCAGTACTACCAATTTTTATAGTGTTATAACTGCTTTGATTTGCTTTTTTGTTATACTCATAACACCAAAGATTTTACCAAAAGTACCTGGTTCATTAGTAGGTGTTGTTATTTCAACTGTAATTGCAACTGTATTTTTCTCAGGTCATGTACCTACTATTGGTACAGCATATGGCACGATTCCAAATACACTTCCTCAGTTTGATATACCAGAAATCACATTAGAACGTATAAAACAGTTAATTGGTCCTGCATTTGTTATTGCGATGCTCGGTGGAATTGAGTCGCTTTTATCCGCTGTCGTGGCAGATGGTATGACAAATAGTAAACACAACAGTAACAAAGAGCTTGTCGGTCAGGGGATTGCAAATATTGTTACCCCGTTATTTGGCGGAATTCCAGCGACTGGAGCAATTGCTCGTACAGCGACTAATATTAAGAGTGGGGCTGTATCTCCGATGTCGGGTATTATTCATGGGGGATTTGTGTTATTGACACTTTTACTGTTAGCTCCATATGCTTCACATATTCCTCTTGCTAGTATGGCTCCCATTTTAATGGTGGTAGCTTGGAATATGAGCGAACAAAAACATTTTTATCACATACTCAAAATGAAGACAGGAGATTCCCTTGTATTACTAGTAACATTTTTACTTACTGTATTTACTAGTTTAACAACAGCTGTGGAGATCGGTCTTATTTTAGCTGTTATTTTGTTTACAAAACGTATGAGTAATATGCTTGTTATATCTAAAGTGCTTCCTGATCATACAAAAAAGAATGAAAAATTGTTATCGCATGTGGTAAATAAAGCTCATGATTGTCCACAAATTAGTATTTATACAATAGAAGGCCCATTATTCTTTGGGGCTGCTCAAACATTTGAACAAAATATTTTAGCGACTATTCATTATAAACCTAAAGTTTTAATTTTACGTATGGGAAAAGTTCCTTTTATTGATACCACAGGAGAGTCTTACTTTAGGAATATTGTTCAGCACTTCAAAAAACAAGGTGGCGTACTTCTTATTTCTGGAATTCAATCAGAGCTAAAAGCCAATCTAGATAAGAATGGATTGTACGCTGAGATTGGGAAAGAAAACTTTTTTGATCATACCGGGGAAGCAATTAATTGTGCTTTAGGACATCTGAATACAAAAAAATGTATAGGGTGTAAGCATTTTGCTTTTCATGAGTGTACAGGGCTTTCTCAGCAATCGCAGGAAATCAATACAATAAAGAATAAAGTAAATGCATTAGATTTTTAAAAATTTCACTTCACATACAAAGTTTGTTTGATTTAATCTACTTTTTCATCATTTTATTAAAAAATAGAGAAGAAGAAAGTTTGCTTTGGAGAATGTGGAGAAGATTTTTTACAAGGTGTGAACAAGTAGTTTTTTTATACATTCAACAAATAAGTATCAAACAGTAATAAGAGAATATTTTCCGTATATTTAAACGGAAAAGGGAAATTAAAAATAATATTTATTTAATAGAATACACGAAAACGAGTGGAGGAAATAAAAATATGTCTAATTTACCAAATTGTCCAAAATGTAATTCAGAATACACTTACGAAGATGGGAATCTTTTTGTTTGTCCAGAATGTGCTCATGAGTGGACTTTAGAATTAGAAGCTGAAAATAGTGAAGATACAAAGGTAATTAAAGATGCAAATGGAAATATTTTAAACGATGGTGATTCTGTAACAGTAATTAAAGATCTTAAAGTAAAAGGAACTTCATCAGTTGTAAAAATTGGTACAAAAGTAAAGAGTATCCGATTAGTTGATGGAGATCATGATATTGATTGTAAAATTGATGGTTTTGGAGCTATGAAATTAAAATCTGAATTTGTTAAAAAGGTATAAATACAATTTTGTTACATCAAAATTAGTTTGAAGTTAATGAATATACACTGTTTTTCAGCTGTACCCCGTGCCCAACAACTTAAGAATTTCGAATTACCTTGAAATGATAAAATGAACTTTTGGTTATGATTCAGCAGATTTTTTTGGGGAGTACCATGAAATTTTAGCTTGCTAGCAATATAGTACAGCCGAAATATTTGAAATAGCTATAAGACTATTCTTTCGATGGTATGATGAAAGATGTGGAAAAGGAATAGGTGTCAATCAGACCTCAATATTAACCTTCACTATTAGCAACAAAAAACCACCTCTCATAAAGGTGGTTTTTCAGTATTAATATATTTTAATTAGTCACGTCTAAATGGCCCTTTTGGAGCAATTAGCTCTAAATTAGTACCATCTGGATCGGGGAAGTAGGCAACTCCTGTACCAATTCCAGATTTCTAGCCATCTTCTTGAAAGATAATTGGTTCTCCATATGGGTGCTATCTTATGCCCATCAGGCTAACAAAATGGATTGCCTCTGAAACAAAAAAATGATTTTTATTACTATAAAAAACGTAAAGTATCTGTTTTTAGAAAAAATTAATTTTTATAAATTGATGGAGATATAACTCAATTCTTTTATATATTTAGTTAAATATGATTGTCAGAATAAACTTAAAGTAATTATGATTTCTAGAAATGCGAACTGATGTTTTGAATTGGTTTAAAGTTGCTGGAACAAAATAAAACCAATTGAGCAAAAAAACTTGCAAAAATAAAAAGAGAGATGTATATTAATTGACGTATCAATAATTGATATATCAATTAATTTTTTGACAAGAAAGAAAAGGAACGTTTCATGAAGGGAATGTTCGTAAATATCAGTGGAGAAGAACGCAAAATACTTATTCATGTTCTATTACAGATGCAAAAAAATGTAGAGAATATTAAAGAATAGAGAGTGTAGGGGGCAGAATAGTGTGGAAATAATCGTAGCTATTTTAGTCGGGATCGTAGCATTAGAACATTTGTTTATCATGATCCTTGAAATGTTTTTTATTGATTCAAAAGTAGCGAAACGTGCTTTCAAATTACCGAAGCATTTAGAAGGAGATCGAAACGTAGCCATTATGTTTGCAAACCAAGGTTTATATAATGGATTTTTAGCGGCTGGTCTCATTTGGGGACTTGTACTTGGGCTCAATCCAATTGGTTATATGATCCAATTATTTTTCGTGATTTGTGTGGTGATAGCAGCTATTTTCGGAGGTTTCACATCTAATAAATCAATTATTGTGAAACAAGGACTTCCGGCTGTTTTAGCACTGATTGCCCTTTTATGTATGATATAGAATCAAAGTTTCTCAATAAAAGAACTCATTTTTGAAAAATACGCTATTCTTTCTGTAGAATTATAGGAAAGGATGGCGTTTTTGTATGCCTATTTCTATAAGTAGTGAATTATAACTATTTCCTCAAGGGACTCAACTGCTTTTCAGCTTTTGGATATATTTTCATCCATCTTTGTTTCCTCCTATTGTTGGATAGTGTAATAATTGATAAAAATTTTGATGAAATTGAATTATAACGACTGATCAAAAAAGTTAGTGATTAAAAATATTATTCTTTAGTACATACATTTTTAAGATGTTAAATATATTTCATAATAGTCTCTGTAAGATAGGGATAAATAGAATAGTACTTTAAAGTACCTATAGCACTTTAAAGTGCGTACTTTTTATAACTTTGAATATCATTCATAATAGCACCAGTAAGAAGAAAACAAGCTTTACGGTACTACTAGTTACCAATGATGTTACAGCAGTTTATTTAGAATCAGATTGATTGAAGGGTTGTACTATATGGCCTAATAATTTCGAAAAAATGTCGGTGTGGCATAAAACAATTATGGAGGTTAAAGATATGAGTACTTCAAATTTGAATGAAATAAGTAAACAAATTTTAAAAGAGGAGGAAACACTTCAATTTTCCTCTTTTACAAATGAAGATGCCTTGCAACTAGGTTTATTTATCGTTGAAACAGCAAAGCGAGAAGGAAAATTGATTGCTGTTGATATAACGAAAAATGGTGTGCAATTATTTCATTTCAAGATGACAGGGACAAATGCGGAAAATACGAAATGGATTGAGCGTAAAAAACGAGTCGTTTCCCTGCATGATCGTAGCTCGTATTATATGCAGATACAAAGTGAAATAACTGGAATTTCATATAATGAAAAATATCTTTTAAATACTTCGGAATATGCTGCGTTTGGTGGATGCTTTCCTATCAGAATAAAAAACGTAGGGGTTATTGGAATGATAACAGTTTCCGGATTACCACCAGAAGAAGATCACGAATTGGTAGTAAGAGCAGTTAAAAATCATTTGAACCAATAGTTGTAACTAGTCAATAGATAATTAATTTTAGGGGGCAATACTATGCCATTAATCGAGCTAAATACTTGGCCAACCATGTCAACAGAAGAAAAGAAGGAATTTATTTATAATGTAACGGAACTTACAATAAAACTATTAAAAATTGTCCCTGACAAAATTCAAGTGTTGATAACGGAACTTGAGAAAGAAAACTGGGGGAAAGCTGGGGCTGTAGCAAGTGATGCTACCTTTGCTGAGAAAAGTAGGGTGTCCAATTGGGAGACAAAAGAGTCTTACGATACACCAGGTCGTAACGTTGATGGAATGGCTATTATTAAGATTGATATATGGAATACATTTGATCAAGAGACAAAGGATAAGTGGGTAAACGAACTTACACAAGTAACATTTAAATATACTCATGCACCTTTGGATAAAGTACTAATTCTTATTCGCGAAATGATTCCAGGGAACTGGGGACAAAGTGGTGTAACAGGAGCTAATGCAGATTTCCTTTCCAGAAGTCGTACATTTTAATCGTTAAATAAAAAAGGCAAAAATGAACACATTTCTGTTCGTTTTTGCCTTTTTATTATTTGTCTGTGGTAATGAACATGATCCTTTATATGTTTAAGTAATGTCCTCTAAAGTTACCTCTACGGGAAAAGTGTATTTTTTCATTGATTTCTATTCAATAAAATGTTTCTGTTTATATTATGACTTTTAAATTACTTTAGGCGAGCTAAAGAACTGATTAACAGTATTAAAGTTTGACATAAAATAATGCATTCTATATTATGTATGCTATAGCATGTAAATTGCGATTTATTTGGAGGTGGCATATGGACTTATATGAGTTAACAGGACATCTTGTTCATCATACTGATGTGAAGTTAACAAATTATATAATGTAAGTTTTTAATCACATATTGCATATAAAATTTATCTTTTATATGCTATGGCATATAAATGTCGTCTTTTAACTTGTAACGGCAAAAATTTAAATAATACAGTAGATATATTATGAAACGAGGAGATTTTAGTGATGAAAAAATTCATATTAGCGTTTGATAGAGAACTTGTAATTGCAGAAAAAAAAGACTCAACATGGAGCATCCAATCGCAGTTTGTAGGTGCGAATCCAGTTGCGTTAGCCTTAGATCCATACGACCCAGAAAGAATGTATTGTGGTACTTTTGATAGGGGATTATGGAGAAGCAAAGATGGAGGAAGTTCATGGGAAGCACTTGGTACGTTGCCTTCATTTGGTGAAGTGTTCTCAGCTAATGCTATTCATATGAGAGCTATTACAGCAATTTCTGTATCTCCAGCGAAGGGTGATGACGGTAACGGGATTGTATATGTAGGAACTGAACCGAGCGCAATGTTCGTATCCAAAAATGGAGGAGACAGTTTTGAGTTGCTAACAGATTATCGACAAATGCCATCATATTCATCATGGTTCTTTCCTCAAAGAACATATACACACCATGTAAAACATATTGAAATTGATGCTAATAATCCAGAAACTATTTATACGACTATTGAGGTAGGCGGATTAATTAAAAGTGTAGATGGAGGTAAGACATGGACTGAGGAAAAAGAGGGGAACTATCCTCAAGATATTCACATTCTTAAATCACATCGCAATGCCCCAAATCGTTTATACGGGGTGTTAGGTGATTCATTCTTGAAAGAACCAGGTCAAGAGTATGCGGAGAGTAATGATGGAGGTAAGACTTGGAACTATATGTGTAGTGGGCTAAAGCATCATTACGCATATCAAATGGCAGTTAACCCAAATGATCCAGAAAATATTATCATTGCGACATCTTCAAATCCACACGTAGCGCATGATTACAATAATGGAAATTGTGAATCATTTATTTATAAGAAAGAAAAAAATCAGTCTTGGGCAGAAATGAATGCAGGTTTACCAACTCCTAAAGGGACAATCATACCAGTATTAAAGGCAACAAGTGATGGAACGTTTTATCTGTTTAGCAATAAAGGAGTGTATCAGTCAGTAGACGGTGGTTCAAATTGGACATCATTAGAGATTCCTTGGGAGAATAGATTTATGGAACAACATCCTTATGAGATGTTAATTATTAAATAAGTGACGGGTATAGTTTTTACTACTATTCATTGGTAATGTTTAGTTGAATTTAAATTAAAAATGTAAAAAGCCAGGTAATGTGTTATTCATGCTACCTGGCTTTTTTGACCAGCAATTTAAGGTTATTTTCATATTTGTGTAAATATGAAACAAGCAGGATACATGAATAGAGAATGGGTAAAATAATACCGAATGATCACTAGATTGTATCAATGATGCTATAAGAGTTTTTTTAGGAAAACTGAAGCAAGAAGCAGTGGTTTAGATTCAGAATGACTAGCAATTGGTGTTATGGAGTTCAATGGTTCAAAAATGAACTCATTTCAACTCATATTATCTTCGCAATGTATCATTTTGAAGAATATTAAAACTTAGGAGGAAATGAATTATGACAAAAGATTTCTATACTGCACTGAAAGAAAGACGTACTTACTATGGAATTAACAAAGAGGTACAAGTATCGGATGAAAAAATTAAAGAAATCGTGGAGTTTGCTGTGAAATATACTCCATCAGCTTTCAATTCTCAAACTGCGCGATTAGTTGTATTATTTGGTGAAGCTCATAATAAATTATGGGATATTACAACTGAAACATTAAGAAAAGTAGTTGGAGATGGAGATTTTTCAGGAACGCAACAAAAAATGGATTCCTTTAAAGCTGGTTATGGAACAGTACTATTCTTTGAAGATGAGGCTATCGTTAAATCGCTTCAAGAAAAATTTGCTGCATATGCTGAAAACTTCCCAATTTGGTCACACCAAGCATCAGGTATGCACCAATTAGTCGTGTGGGTAGGATTAGAAGCAGAGGGATTAGGGGCGTCTTTACAACATTATAATCCATTAATTGACGATGAGGTAAAACAAGAATGGAATGTACCTGATAATTGGAAACTAATTGCACAAATGCCATTTGGTAATCCAACAGCTGCCCCAGGTGAAAAAGAATTCCAACCACTTGAAGAGCGTGTGAAATTTCATAAGTAATATTCAAATGTAATAAAGTGAAACTTTAATTAGTAGCGGTCTTACTGTCCGCAAATAGTAGGGGAAGCTAATTGTATTGTAAAAAGCTTATTCGTTCTTTTTATTAATCGAGTATGTATGAATAAAAGGTTTTAAAACACTATTTTAATCTGTAAGGGAACAAGGTGATCGTTTTGACCACCTTCCTTTATTTCTTACATTTTATTTATTAAAAAACGCTAGCTTTTCATAAATGTTTGAAAAACTAGCGTTTTAATTATAGGTATCTGTAATTTGATTACTTAAAACTATATACGAAAAAGCTTTTATGTTATTCCTCAAGTTCTATCCATTCTTGTGACCATTCTTCTATTCCGCGAATAATGGCTTCTAAGGCAAACCCTTTTTGAGTTAAAGAATATTCTATACGAACGGGTGTCTCAGGAAAGACTTTACGTTCGACAATTCCTTCTAGTTCTAATTCTTTCAATCTTTCTGAAAGTAATCTTCCGCTAACAGGAAGAGAAGATTCAAGCGTACAAAAGCGCTGAGGTCCAGAGAAAAGTTGGTAAATAATTAGTGCTGTCCATCGTTGACTAAAAAATTTCATTCCTTTTTCAAAGCGAGGGCATAATGTAGAATCATTCATTTTCCTTCACCTCCTAAAATAAATTATATAACATCTTACTGTTAGTAACAAATGTTTTTATAATTAATTACTTGACGTAAATTAATTACGAATATATACTAACTTACATAAAGTAACTAAGTTGTTTTATGTAAGTTCATTTTTTTCTTTAAATAGCCAAAGTTGTAATGATACATATTGCATATAAGCTGAGAGAAAAAAGAATATCATCTTTAAAAACACTTACGTTGTGTAAGTTAGAAAATAAAAAATATAACAATGGAAGAGAATTTTTTAGAGATTCTCTATATTAGGAGGTACCTAATGGTTACAACAGATACAATTCATATGTTAGAAGATAAAATTCAATTTATACATCAAGATGAAAAGGATATTTATTTAGTAGGTCCTATCAAATTGCCAATTAATTTATATGGGGAGACTAAAGTTTTCCAATGGTATTCTTGGTTACAATGTAATGAGGTTACAAATAGTGTAGAAGGAATTATCGAAAAACTCTCATCTATTAATTTAGCTGATATGCAGCAATCTAGTGTGCTTGTATATGGTGATTTTGAGAATTCTGAAGATGCCCTAATTCGTATGCATAGTATTTGTCACACCGGTGATATCTTTGGTAGTAAACGTTGTGACTGTGGATTCCAATTAAAGCAGTCTTTACAAATGATTACAGAACATGGTTCAGGTGCTTTATTTTACTTAGCGAATCATGAAGGAAGAGGAATTGGTTTGTTTAGTAAAGCAATGACGTACCTCTTGCAAGAAAATGGGTTAGATACAGTAGAAGCTAATCTGAACCTAGGTTTTGAAGATGATGTTCGAAACTATGATGATACAATTGAAGTATTAAAAGCGTTACGCTCAAAACCTGTAAAACTTATTACAAATAATCCGAAAAAATTAGAAGCTTTACAAAAAGCTGGATTAAATGTTACGAGTCGTGAACCGTTATGGGGTGATGTCTCAGAGTTTAATGAGAAATATTTGCAAACGAAGATTCAGCGTTCTGGACATTTTGAAGGGGGACACTTACATGCTTGAGCATGAATTGTATATGAAGCTAGCACTAGAAAATGCCAAGGCTATGAAGGGACAAACGACTCCAAATCCATTGGTTGGATCTGTAATTGTAAATGATAATCGAATTGTAGGGGTCGGAGCACATATGAAGGCCGGAGAACCACATGCCGAAATACATGCGATACGTATGGCTGGAGAACAGGCACGTGGTGGTACAATCTATGTAACTCTTGAACCTTGTTCTCATCATGGTAGAACAGGGCCATGTGCTGAAGCAATTGTACAAGCAGGAATTAAGAAGGTAGTAGTTGCTACCCTTGATCCAAACCCGCTTGTTTCTGGACGTGGAATTAAAATTCTACAAGATGCAGGTATTGAAGTACTTGTAGGAGTGTGTGAAGAAGAATCTAAAAAAATGAATGAAGTCTTTAATAAATATATTTTGACAAAGCGCCCATTTGTAACGATTAAATCAGGAATTACATTAGATGGGAAAATCGCTACGTCTTCATCGGATAGTAAGTGGATTACATCTACAGAAGCAAGACAAGAAGTACACCAAATACGAAACGAAAATGCGGCTATTTTAGTAGGAGCGAATACTGTTCAAAAGGATAATCCATCATTGACAACGCGTATTCCAAATGGACGAAATTCAATTCGAATAATATTGGACTCGACATTACGCATACCGATGGAAGCTAACGTTGTTACAGATGGAGAAGCTCCTACCTGGATATTTACAACAAGTAATCATGCAGCGAAAAAAAAGAAAGCATTAGAAAATGCAGGAGTTAAAGTATTTGTTACTAGCGGAGAAAAGCATATAAACTTACATGAAATGCTTGATGTTTTAGGACAAAAAGGAGTTTCCTCTCTGCTTATTGAAGGTGGTGGAGAAGTAAATGCTTCGTTTATTGAAAATAAACTAATGGATAAAATTATTTTATATTTCGCACCTAAAATTATTGGAGGCAGATTGGCGCCTAGTTTTGTAGAGGGGACTGGTATTACTAAAATGAAAGATGCAATTGAATTTAATGATATATTATTTACCCAGGTTGGAAAAGATTATAGATTTATTGGTTATCCAGCATATCGGAAAAATGAGAAATAAGGAGAATAAAAACTACTTATATGTTCCGATAAATGAATTGCAGAAAGGAGCGATGAAGAGTGAAGTTTGGATTTGATATCGATGATACATTAATTGATTTAAGGCAGCATGCTTTTCATTTATATAATAAAAAATTAAACAAAAAAGTAGGATTGGATGTATTTCATTCTTTAAAAACAATTGAAATTCATGAAGCATTTGGCATGACTTCGGAGGAAGGCAGTCATATGTGGAATAGTTTGCTGGATGAGATTTATTATACTTCTTGTTCACCGTTTCCATATGCAGTAGAGACATTACAAGAATTAGAAAGACAGGGGCATGAAATATACTATATAACAGCTCGGCCTAAAGAGCATGGAGAGCGAACAAAAAAATGGTTAATAGAAAAAGGTTTTCCGGTACATGAAGATCGCTTTTTCTATGGAATGAAGGATGAAGAAAAAATACACTTCATACAAGAAATAAAATTAAACTATTTCTTTGATGATAAGCCGGCAGTCTTAGAAACGTTAATAGAAAAACCGATAAATGTGTATGCAAAAACTACTTCTTACAATCAACATCTCAATATCCCGCGTATTACAAGTTGGACGGAGTTAGGAAATATTATAAAGAAAGAAATGTGAGGATTTAACTGGCAAATCAAATAGAGCCAAGAGCATATTGAGTGTTACAATTTTAGAGGAAAGACATAGGTGTTATGTCTTTCCTTATTTTTTTAATACTATCGTTTTTATTATTGTGATGTACTAGGAGTACTTCTAATAGAGAGAAAATAGAAAAATGAGCAATAAGAAAAATATTTTTAAGCTAGTCTTGTATGGAAGTATAATTTATATATCAATGATGGGTTCCCCTGGTGCCACAATATTTGTGGATATTTTGGATGAGAAGTTCAAGATTTAATGGGGTGTGTTCATAATCATGAATTTTTGGAAAACTAAAATTACAATGTTAGATTATTTTGATTTAGTAGTTGATGATATGCAAAATTGCATATCGCAAAATAAACATCGTAATTTTTGGATTCTTATTATAAAATACATTACTTAAACTATATATTAGAATGGAGAATATGGAATTGGAATTATTAAGAAACAGTAAGGTTGGTACAAAACTAAACATATTAATAACTATATCAAGTATTGCATGTATAGTATTATCCCTAATAGGGTTTTGGGGATTAGAAAGAGGGAAAAATACTTCCTCTAATATGTATGAGGATAATTTACTACCAATTGAGTGGATTGGGATTGTAGAATCTAATTTTTATCACGTTAATATGAACTTTATGGAAATAATGTTATCAAAAGATGAAAAAAGAATGAACGAATTAATAAGAGAAATGGATGGAATTCGTAAGGAAAATAATCATCTTTTAAAGCAGTTTGAGGCTAAAGTTATTTTTACTAAAGAAAAAGAATTATATAACACGTTTCATGAAACATTTAATGAATTAAGGACTCAAATGAAGAAAGCACAAGAATTAGGGAAATCTAATAATGAGGAAGCATATGCATATTACCTAAAAGAGATTGAACCTAATATGCAAAAATCAATAAAATCAATTCGTGAATTGATTTTATATAATAGTAATAATGCAGAGCTTTTACAGAAGGAAAATAATAATAGTGCTCAAAATACAATGATAATGTTTGTTAGTATTTCGATTTTAGCAATTTTAATAATTATATTAATTGGATATATTATTAAGTTAACTATCCGAAAACCACTTGCGTTACTACAAAATGATATGGAAAAAGTAGCAGCTGGAGATTTAACAACACGTACTCCTTATAAAGCAAATAATGAATTAGGGCATATTGTTCAGTCTTTTAATAGTATGTTAGATAACCTTCAACAATTAATTGCGAATGTTAAGATGACAACACAAGAGGTTATTTCTACTACGGAGGGCGTATTACAAGATACAAATCGAGCGTCTAGTATTTCAAATGAGGTTGTACAGACTGTTTTAGAAGTAAAAACAAAAATAGAAGGACAGGTAACTAGTATTCAGGAGAGCTCATCCTCAATGGAAGAAATTACAACCGGGGTGCAAACTGTAGCTGAATCTTCAGCAGTAGTCGCTGAGGTAGCAGTAACGACTACAGAACGAATAAATATCGGTAGTGAAGTGATAAATCACTCTATTCTTCAAATGAATAGTGTGCATGATGTTGTCGAGGAAACATCAAAAGTAATAAATAAACTTGTTACACGTACACAACAAATTGATACAGCTCTCGCTGCAATTACTAATATTGCCGAACAAACGAATCTTCTTGCCTTAAATGCCGCTATTGAAGCGGCACGTGCTGGAGAGAATGGGAAAGGATTTGCAGTGGTTGCCGCAGAAGTTCGAGACTTGGCTGAGCAATCTAAAGAATCTGCAAAAGAAGTTAATCATTTAATAAAATCCATTCAAAAAGATACCCAAGATACAGTTAATGTCATGCAAAAAGGACAACAAAAGGCAGTAGAAGGAAAAGAAGCTGCTTACAAAGCGAATCAAACCTTCTTGTCTATTATGAGAGATATTGATAAGATTACAGGTCAAATTCAAGAAGTATCCGCAGCGACAGAAGAGATGTCTGCTGGTACAGAAGAAGTAAATGCTTCTCTTTCGCTAGTTTCTGAAACTGCAACGGATGTGAAAAAGGAGACTCTTCAAACAGTAAATTCAATTCAATCACAGGCCGTATCAATTGAACAAATATCAATCCAATCCAACAAAATGAAAGAAAAGGTGGAAGAATTAACGGAATTGGTTTCAAAATTTAATATTACAGAACAAAAAGGATGAGTAAATCATAAAAGTTTACGTATGGCTATCAGCCTAAAAATAATTGATTTTTCGCGATTAAAAAGATTTTAGTAATTAATTCAATCACAAGTTTAATAACATGTATAAAAAAACATGGAGACTTAAGGGTCTTCGTGTTTTTTTTTGAATAATGTCTGAAAAAATATTGAAAATTATACGATAATTCGGGAATTGTCATTAAGTATTCGTATATGCAAAATTACATACGTTTAATGATTGATAATCACGAGTTAATGTAACTATAATAATTACACTGATAAGTAACTTACTGACGACAGTTATAAGTGAAGAAGGAGGGTTTTATTGTATTTTGTATATAAAAAATAGAAAAGGAGATATGCAAATGAAAAGGTTACTTGTTATAGGCATAATGTATACAATGTTTTTCCTTACAGGAAATATACACTTACATGCTGATGAACGAACAAATGTAAAAGAAATTACTAGTTTAGAAGAGCCTACTTGGATATTTCAGGCGGGCATAAGTAAGGGTAAATATCACGATCGACAAGATTTAGGATTTATTTTGCAGAGAAATACACCATTAAAGATAAGACAAACGAATCCTAATTTTAAAGACAAATTAACATTACGTTTATTGTCTAATGACTCAAAAAATGAAAAATCCATACAAGTAGGAAATGAATGGGTTACC
This sequence comes from Bacillus cereus group sp. BfR-BA-01524, assembly GCF_022662595.1. Lineage (NCBI taxonomy): Bacteria > Bacillati > Bacillota > Bacilli > Caryophanales > Bacillaceae > Bacillus > Bacillus cereus group sp. BfR-BA-01524. The sequence continues at coordinate 43,988 of NZ_JAKUDW010000025.1, forward strand.
ATTCAAGGTGATACGCCTTTAGTTCCTTTCATAGATACTCCGTATGGTGAAGAGCACGCTGTACTTGAGTACCAAGTAGGGAATGAAAGTGCTACTAAACCTCTTCCCATTTATAAACAACAAGGAAGTGTATCTCAATTTTTTAGTACATGGGATCAATTTGATGGAGAGTATGCATTACTTCAAGGGGAGAGTTTTCAATTATTTGTACCTAAAAAAGATAAAGAAATAGTAAGATCTTTAAAAGATTTTCAATCTTTGGGTGAGTTAATTGCGTATTATGAAGATATTTTTGCGATGTATGATTCAATTATTGGTTTAGATGGTTCAGCGGTTGAAAATAAAAAAAGTCAAAATCGTTATTTTTTAAAAGCAGATATATCTGGTGCTGGCGGTGCCTATTATGGCACAAATTGGACAGCGAATAGTTCAGATAGTACAAAAATGTGGTTAGATAAACTGAGTTGGGGAACTTTACATGAAATCGCTCACGGATACCAAGCTGGTTTTGATAATCAAGGAATATTTACAGGAGAAGTTTCTAATAATCTATTCGGTGTTCAATATCAATATAGTAAATATGGAAAAAAAGCAGATCAAGTTGGTTGGTTGTTTAATTTCGGGAAAAAGGAACAGGTAGAACGGAATTTATATAATGCTTTAATGAAAGAAAATAAAAATTATGATGATTTAGATTTACGACAAAAACTTATTCTTTTAACGATGGCGAAACAAAAAGCTGGCGATGAAGCTTTTGCAAAAATGTATCAAGGTTATCGAAAACTAGCTAGCAATGCTGCTTTCAAAAAGGGTGACCATTCTTTACCGGATTTAATGAATCAGTATTATAGTGAGAATGGACAAGTTGATTTTACACCCGTTTTTGAAAGATGGGGCTTTAAGCTTAATAATAAACAAGTAGAGATAAATGGGGCGAAAGGTTATCCGGCTGTTATGTCTTTAGCCTATATAGTGCCTGAATCACAATTAGCTAAAGCGAGAGCTCTAGTGGATTCTGATATTACGATAAACTCCAACTTTGAAATAGTTACAAATCAGCAAATTGCTTTACTTGGGCTAAAAGGGAATTTGCATATCCATTTAAATACAAATGAAATAGATACATTGAAAGGAGGAAAAATTAAATTAAAAGAAGGGAATACAGTTGTTCAAGAGAAAACAATTGAAACAACAGATATCAATTTACAAGACGTACCAAATGGAGTTTATACAGTTGAGATTTCAGGTGGGAAAACGGATAGTATGTACCATTTTAGTTCGTATTATGCCTATGTAAAAGAAAAAGATAATAGTCTAACGATTGATGTTAACGAGATGAAAGTGAGTAAGTTGGTAAATCAAACGATTCAATTCCTAGGATTAGGAGATGACCAGTTTGCCGAATTAAATACAGACTTAGAGCAAAAGCAAGCTGTTTTTACGGTTACTACTAAAACTCCTCATAGCTATTATACAGATGAAAAATACGCATCAATAGAGGTGGTTAATGATAAGGGAGAAAAAATTTATACGAAGGAAATGGAAGGAACAAATGTAACGATAGTAAACGATAGCATTTCACTAAAAGAAGGATATAGAATTAAAATCTATCATGATGAAATAAAAAAACGATTAACTAGTACAGCTACTATTATTAATCCTATGAATAAAACGAATGAATTTATAATGACAAAATGGGGATTGAAAAATACTTATTTGAAAAATAATCCAGAAGAAAATCTTATGCAAAGAATTGATGAAGAAATGGAAGAAATTATAAGTAATCCGGTTTTAAAAGAGATACCAATGCAAAAATTAGAAATGAAAAAGAATGTGTGGATGGCGATAAATATGTTATCAGAACCACGAAAAATAACGTATATAAATAAATATAAAGATAGCTTATATAATGAGTAATTTTTGAGAAATGAAATGAATCTAAAAGTAACGACACAATCTATCTATATTATGAGGAATCACAATTCACAAACAGTAGATAAACATAGATAGTTTGAAATATCTATGTTTTCAATTCCAAAGAACATTTATTTAACTTAATAATAAGATTATAAAGGAGTAAGAATATGAATAATTTCGTAAAGATAGGTTTAACTACAGGTGTGGTGTTATCGGCGATTATGCCCTCTGGAGGAGTACATGCGGAAACAGAAGATTTAAAAGTGGAAACAAAGGAAGATACGTTCCGAACAGGTAATTTAACAGCACCTTCTCAAAATTCGGCAGAAAATGTAGCAAAGGATGCACTAAAAGGAAAAACAGAACAAGCATTATCATCAAAGCAAGTTAATACGGAATCCAAAGTTAATTATAATGTTACGCAAAGTCGTAAATCTTATGATGGTACTACATTGGTACGTCTTCAACAAACGTATGAAGGACGTGATGTATACGGATATCAACTAACAGCACATATTAATGATGATGGTGTACTTACGAGCGTTTCGGGGGATAGTGCCCAAGATCTACAACAACAGGAAGATTTGAAACAACCTATTACTTTATCAGAAGAGGATGCAAAGAAACAGCTTTTCAACATCTATGGAAATGATCTCACATTTATTGAAGAACCAGAAATTAAACAAGTGGTATATGTAGATGAAAATACAAATAAAGCTACAAACGCATATCAAATTACTTTTAGTGCATCTACACCTGAATATGTATCTGGTACAGTATTAATTGATGCTTTTGGTGGAAATCTATTAAAAGAACTCGTTCAAAAATTGGGTATACAAGTAGATAGTAGTATTGTCCAATCTGCGACAGCAAATAAATCACAAGATCCTTCAAAATTAACAGGTACAGGAAAAGATGACTTAGGTATTAATCGTACGTTTGGAATTACGCAGCGAAGTGATGGAACGTACATGCTGGCAGATTATTCTCGTGGTAAGGGAATTGAAACATATACTGCTAATTATAAAGATTATAATAATTATAGAAGAAATGTATGGGGTTATCTCGATGATTTAGTAACAAGTAATTCTACAAATTTTACAGATCCTAAAGCAGTTAGTGCCCATTATTTAGCAACGAAAGTATATGATTTTTATCAAGAAAAATATGGCCGTAACAGCTTTGATAATAATGGGCAAAAAGTAATTTCTGTCGTTCATGGTTGGAACACAAATGGTACGAATAAAGGAAATCCTAAGCAGTGGTTTAATGCATTTAGTAATGGAGCTATGCTAGTATACGGAGATCCAATTGTTAGAGCATTTGATGTGGCAGGACATGAATTTACACACGCGGTTACAAGAAATGAGTCTGGACTTGAGTACGCAGGAGAAGCTGGTGCCATTAATGAGGCTCTATCTGATATTTTAGGAGTAGCAGTTGAAAAGTATGCCAATAACGGAAAGTTCAATTGGACAATGGGAGAACAATCAGGTCGTATTTTTAGAGATATGAAAAACCCATCATCTATCTCTTCTAGATATCCGGAGGACTATAGACATTATAATAACTTACCTATCGATGCTGACCACGATCATGGTGGTGTACACACGAACTCTAGCATTATTAATAAAGTAGCTTACTTGATTGCTAGTGGTGGAAACCATAATGGAGTAAACGTACATGGCATTGGAGAAGATAAAATGTTTGATATTTTCTATTATGCAAATACGGATGAATTAAATATGACTTCTAACTTTAAAGAATTAAAAGAAGCTTGTATTCGTGTAGCAACGAACTTATATGGTAAAGACTCATTAGAAGTACAAGCTGTCCAACAAGCCTTTAAAGCAGCTTATATTTAATATTATTGTGATGAATTACAAACTCTTTTATTTTAATATATTGATTAATTTGTATGTATAGACAAAAACCTTGTAGAATTTTTCTGCAAGGTTTTTTTAGAATTTTATTTTACAAATGTGTTATATGGTTTTTAGTTAATTAGAATAAAAATAATCTTATAACTGTATGTAAGAATGTGTAATTTTACACTCTTTTCTATGATGGAAAAGGATACTACGTTAGTAAATATAAAAAGTTAGAAATTATAGTAAATAGGGCACTTTTTTGTTCCTATGGAACTTTAAAGTGCGTAATTTTCTTTCTAGTTAATATATATCATAATGGTATTTACTAGTTGGTTTTAGCTTTACTCTGTTGTTGATGTGATTTTTTAACATTACAATGATTAGAATCAGAATTATCGAGTAGATCTAAATGATGATAATTTCGATTTTTAATTCAGTACAGAGTCCAATAGCTACATAATTTTCGTTTATCCCGCTATTTGCCGGGCAGTAAGACCCCTACCTCAAAATTCAGCGGAAGCAAAGAAGTTAGGTGGGGGTCGGGCTGCCCGTAAAAGCCCGATTGGTGAAGGCTAATAATCAGTGAGGGATGAAAAACCCCCCACTGATTAAAGTTTCACTTTATACTCTTTCGAAAAAAGGGTGGATCTGCTTATTTTCTGTTAAAGATAAGAAAAGTGAACCACAATATAAACGAAATTATTTGTCAATCATTTAGCACATGAATTTGGAGGGATCTATATGCATATGCAATTAAAAGGAAAAACAGCACTGGTTACTGGATCTACGGCAGGGATTGGAAAAGCAATTGCCACTTCATTAGTAGCGGAAGGAGCTACTGTACTTATTAATGGACGCCGTGAAGAAAATGTTAATCAAACGATAAACGAAATTCGAGCGCAGTATCCGGATGCTATCCTTCACCCCGTAGTGGCTGATTTAGGAACAGAAAAAGGGTGCCAAAATGTGATTGAAAAGTACCCTGAAGTAGACATTCTTATTAATAACTTAGGAATTTTTGAACCTGTAGAATATTTTGATATTCCTGATGAAGATTGGTTTAAATTGTTTGAAGTCAATATTATGAGTGGTGTTCGACTTACTCGCTCATATTTAAAACAAATGATTGAAAGAAAAGAAGGAAGAGTCATCTTTATTGCTAGCGAAGCAGCTATTATGCCGTCTCAAGAAATGGCTCATTATAGTGCGACTAAAACGATGCAACTCTCACTTTCTCGCAGTTTAGCTGAGCTGACGACAGGAACGAATGTGACTGTTAATACTATAATGCCTGGTTCGACTTTAACGGAAGGAGTGGAGACTATGTTAAATAGTCTTTATCCTAATGAGCAATTGACAATAGAAGAAGCTGAGAAGCGATTTATGAAAGAGAATCGACCAACCTCTATTATTCAAAGACTTATCCGACCAGAAGAAATTGCCAATCTTGTCACTTTCTTAAGCAGCCCACTTTCTTCAGCAATTAATGGTTCCGCGTTGCGAATAGACGGGGGATTAGTACGTAGTATATTTTAATAAAAAAAGCAAATTGCGACATGCAAACAGCCGAATTTTCTACTATAAGAAAAATTCGGCTGTTATTTTTTACTTGTTGTAAAGGGTGGAGAGATTTTAGCGCTGTGGCATCTCTCATGTTAAATCGGTAATCAAGAAAAAGGTATGCTCCATTTGAAGCATACCTTTTTAGTTTACAATTTTAATTATTTGAATCTAGATCGTCTGGATTATCAAATTTCTCTAAAATCTTTAATAAAATAGTTAAGATAATTGTGGATACTATCGCTACAATTAAAATGCCATGAGGTGAAAGTTGAACCGAAGTTAATCCAACTTTAGCTATTCCAAAATATCCTACATAAGTAGCTAAAAATGATGTAACCACTGAAATCGTAAATCCTAAAAATCCTAATTCATCTAGTTTCTTTTCAGGTAATCCACATACACTTAAAATATTAGTAAAAATAGCAGCTACTATGAATAACTCAATGGATAGAATAAATAATGACATGAATCCAGGATATGCAATTTCATCTGGCATCCATTTTCCTAATGCTAACATTAAAAGAGCAGGAAGGAAGAGTGGTAAAAATAGTCCTAAAATCATGACTATGATTTCCATTTTATTTGGTGCTTCATTATTATTTTGATTGCTCATAAATCCTCCTAAATAGTAATATGAATGATAGTTTCATGAAGAGTTCAATACATAATACCATATTAAATTTATGAGTTTAATTTTATTTTTTATTCAGATAATGGAGTGCGATTGAGGTCCTCAAAATATGAGTTGTTTCCGTATGTTAAATGTAAAAAATACAGTTGATAGACTATTGTTTCTGTAAGGGGTTAACTTTGGTTTTGTGGGGGAGAGAGTTCAACAGCCAACTTTAAATATGCAGGTTCTTATAGAAGAGGAACACCTGTGAAAAGTTTTATTGATATAAATATAGTAATGATTTTACCATTTAATATGTACACAAAATACATATAGAGGGTATTACAAAACTAAAATAAATAAATTTGCATAAATTGATCTTTATGCAAATTTATTGTTCTTTCTACAATCACTAGCATCATGAAATTTGATAAATGATGCTAGCAATAAAGAAGATTTATTTACTCTGTACTTTCCAGCAGTGAGTAATCGTTCTTTTTATCGGATTATAGTTACCAAACATTTTTCAACACTATTTTCCCAATTGCTTTATTTGACTCCAAATATTCATGTGCTTGTGCAACTTCATCAAACGTAAAAGGTTTAGAATCTAGCAATGGTCGAAGGTGTCCTTCTTCTACTATTTGCGTTAGTTTAGTTAAAATTTCCCCGCAAGCGTCACGTTTATCTGTATGTAATATTTTTAACGCCATAAAAGTAACGTGCAGAGAGAGTCCTTTTGCGTGTAAAGGAGAGAGGTCATGGATTGAACGAGCAGCGATTGTTACGACGGTTCCATTGACCGCAGCAGCTTCAAAAGAATGATCAAGATTCTTGCCGCCTACTGTATCAAATATAACTTCAAATCCGTTTCCGTTCGTATGTTTTTGTACATATTCTTGAACAGATTCTTCTTTATAATTAATAGCTATGTCGGCTCCTAGACGATGGGCTATGTCTATTTTGCTTTGCTGAGAAGCGGTTGTAAAAACTTTAGCGCCTGCCCATTTAGCTAGTTGAATGGCTACGTGTCCTACGCCACCAGTAGCTCCATGAATGAGGACATTTTGACCAGGTTTAATATTTGCACGATCAAATAAAGATTCCCAAGCTGTAATTGCAACTAATGGTAGAGCAGCTGCTTCTTCCATTGTTAAATTTTTAGGTTTGTGAGCAATTAATCGTGCATCAGCAAGCATAAATTCTGCAAGTGCACCTCCAGTTTCTTTAAAACCTCCGGCACATCCGTATACTTCATCCCCTGATTTGAATTTCGAAACACCTTCTCCTACTTCAATAACAATACCAGCTACATCGCCGTGTAATATAGCTGGAAACTCAGGAGCGACTGCTGAAACGGCACCACTACGCATTTTTGTATCGATTGGATTTACACTTGTTGCTTTTACATCGATTAGAACATGACCTGGTAAAAGTTTTGGTTTTGAAACTTCCTCTAATTGAAATACAGATGAATCCCCAAAAGAATGGATAATTTGTGCTTTCATAGTTTATACCTCCTGTTTGTGGTTATAGCATAGCAAAGTACGGAAAATAAGTATAATATTTTGAATTTGGTTAGTGAGAATTTTATATAAAGAAGAGGAAAGTGCGTGAAATGAAATAATGTAACGTACTTCCAAAAACTACTGTAAAGCTTTTTGAAGAAAGGGTAGATGTTATTTTTGCAGCATGATTTATTATTACTCACTTACTATAGGTACTTTAAAGTGCCTACATCACTTTAAAGTACGTACTGTTATTCATGTTATGGCCGATTTATAATAACACTCGTAGCACAAAGAAAGTTATAACGATTTCAATCGGCAACAATGTGATGTTACAGAATTGCCTATGAAATTTGAAAAGAAATATCAAGAGTAAAGAAAAGTATAGATTTATATGGATGAAGGAAAGTGAGTGAAACACATGGAAAAGTTTGTGAATCATTTTGGATATAATCGTATGTTTGCGAAAGATCAACTTACATTAGGAGTTCACATTCCGATTGAAAATTATCAGTTTCATGCTCCAACGATGGAAAAACAAGTAGAGTTAGTGCAAAAAGCAGAACAATACGGTTTTACAGGTGTATGGCTTCGCGATGTATTGCTGCAAGACCCTGACTTTGGTGATCCTGCAACAGGTCAAATTTACGATATGATGATTTATTTGACGTATTTAGCAAGCAAAACAGAGAAAATCGCATTTGGAACGTCGGCAACTGTATTGTCACTTCGTCATCCATTGCGTGTGGCGAAAGAAATTGCTACATTGGATCAACTATTTCCAGAAAGAATTATGCTTGGTGTTTCATCCGGTGACAGACGTGCTGATTTTAAAGCGTTAGGTGTTAGTCATGAAACACGAGGTGAAAAGTTTAGAGAAGCGTTTGCTTACTTGGAAGAAATTTTGTATAAAAACTTCCCGTCTATCCAGTCGACACTAGGAGAAGTTCATGGTGCGAATTTAGTTCCAAAACCGTCTAAGCATATTCCAACCTTTATTACAGGTTTTAGTCAGCAAAATATGGACTGGTTCGCTGAACATGGAGATGGATGGATGTATTATCCACGTAGTCCAGTACATCAGGCGGAAGCAATTGGACAATGGAGAGAACTAGTAGAGGATTATCATCCAGATGTATTCAAACCATTTATACAACCGATGCATTTAGATTTATCTGAAGATCCAAATGAACGTCCTACACCGATCCGTTTAGGTTACCGTACAGGGCGTAAGGCACTAATTGAATTACTTGATATATATAAAAGTATTGGTGTGAATCATTTATTCCTTGCTCTATTTGATGGTCAACGTCCAGCTGACGAAGTATTGGATGAGCTAGGAGAAGAAGTACTACCTCATTTCCCAGCATTGTAAAGGAGTGAAAAGAATGAAAGCGATAGGACTTATGCAATATGGAGATAAAAGCGTACTACGAGAGATTGAAATGCAGACACCGCTATTGGGAGACAACGATATACTGATTGAAGTATATGCAGCTGGTGTAAATCCTGTGGATTGGAAAATACGTGAAGGTTTACTTCAAGACGTAATTTCTTATGACTTCCCGCTCGTTTTAGGATGGGATGTTGCAGGTGTAGTTGCTGCTATAGGGCCAAACGTTACAGCATTTAAAGTAGGGGATGAAGTATATAGTCGTCCAGATATTGAACGAAATGGTACTTATGCAGAGTACGTGGCAGTAGATGAGAAGTATGTAGCGAAAAAACCGAGAAATCTATCTTTTGAGGAAGCAGCATCAATCCCTCTAGTAGGTTTGACAAGTTGGCAAAGTTTAGTGAAATTCGCTAATGTTCAAAAGGGTAATAAGGTTTTAATTCATGCTGGATCTGGCGGGATTGGTACGTTTGCTATTCAGCTAGCAAAAAGCTTCGGTGCACATGTTGCAACTACGACTAGTACGAAAAACATACAGTTTGTAAAGGATTTAGGCGCTGATACTGTCATTGATTACAAAACAGAAGATTTTTCTTTGCTTTTGCATAATTACAATATTGTATTTGATGTGTTAGGCGAGGATGTACTAAAGGATAGTTATAAAGTACTTGCACCAAATGGAAAGTTAGCGTCTATTTATGGTCCGAAAGGTATGGGAATTCCGCAAACTGAAATAGCAAGAGAGAAAAATATTCAGAGTGATCATATATTTACTGAACCTAACGGATATGAACTTTCTCTTATTACAGAATTAATTGAGGGTGGGAAGATTAAACCTGTCGTAACGCATGTGTTGCCTTTACATGTAGAAGGTGTAAAAAAAGCACACCACATAAGTGAGTCAGAACGTGCTCTTGGCAAAATTGTATTGAAGAAACATTGGTAAAGTATGAGGTTATAGAGATAGTATTGTACTAAGTAGCGAATGAGCTTATATATTCTATTCTAGCAATTGTTTTAAAAGGGAGAGAACAAATGGATTCAATGACATTTCTTTTATTTGGAGCGACAGGGGATTTGGCGAAACGCAAAATTTACCCTGCTTTATACAAACTATTTAGTAATCAAAATATACCGCAATCTATTTCAATTATCGGTATTGGCAGAAGGGCAATGTCAGATGTGGAATTTCAAACAAAGGTAGAACAATCCCTTGCTACATTTGCTAGAAGATCTTCTGATGACGAATCAGGAGTAGAAGAATTTATTAGCACATTTCGTTATTGTCAATTAGATACAGCGAATATAGTGGGCTATCAAGATTTACTGAGCCTTGTAAAAAAGCGTGAAACAGAATTAAATATTTCTGAAAACCGTATGTTTTATCTATCTGTTGTACCAGAAGTATTTGATGTGATTGCTTTAAATATTAAAGAGAGTGGATTGTGGACTACAAAAGGATTAAACCGTCTTATTATAGAGAAGCCTTTTGATTATAATGTAACGTCTGCTCGCGAGTTTAACCGAAAATTAATTGAAGATTTTGATGAAACTGATATTTATTATATCAATCATTATCTTTGAAAATGAATGGTAACTAGGAATACACTTAGAAAAGTATTACAAAATAAATAGTATTTAATTCAAGACATTTTTATTGACGATAATAATTTATGTGATTAATATACTAGACATAGGATTATCTAATTACTAAAAGTAATTAGATATAAAATATTTCGTTAAGTTCTATAAATAAGTAAGTTGCAGTAGAAATGCTTTGAATTGCCACTATTAATATTGGGGACAATGAGAGAGCGAAAGGTATAAAAAGAATTGGAATTAGATAACTCTTTGTTTTTTTATAAAAACAGGAAGTATAAGAGTATGAGCTTCTGTACAATTCATTTTTAGTATATTGAAGAGGATTATACAACAAGAGGGGGACTGAACTTGGAATCAATGACCTTTGTTTTATTTGGAGCGACAGGGGACTTAGCGAAACGGAAAATTTACCCCGCGCTATATAACTTATATAGAGATCAAAAGCTTCCAAAGCAAATATCTGTTATCGGGCTTGGAAGACGTCAAGTATCTCATGAAGATTTTCAAGAAAGAATAAAAGAATCAATAGAGACGTTTTCTCGTCAGAGGGAAGAAGGTACTCCGGAACTGGAAGGTTTTTTAGATAATTTTCGCTATTGTCCATTAGATGTGAGTAAGCCGGAAGACTATGAGAGATTATTACAAGTCGTTCGTGAAAGGGAAGAAGAACTACATATAAAAGGTAATAGAATGTTCTATCTTTCAGTTGCTCCTGAATTTTTCGAGACGATTGCTTTAAATATTAAGGAAAGCGGACTTGATAAAACGGATGGATGGAAACGCCTGATGATTGAGAAACCGTTTGGGCACGACCTTACATCTGCTCGTGAGCTGAATGATAAGCTTAGTCGCACGTTTGAAGAAGACGAGATATACCGTATCGATCATTATTTAGGTAAACCGATGATTCAAAACCTTGAAGCGCTAGAATTTGCAAATCCTGTTCTCCAGTCGATTTGGAATAAAGAACATATAGCGAATGTACAAATTACAGCTAGTGAAACGGTTGGGGTTGAAGAAAGAGCTGGATATTATGATCACGCAGGAGCCATTCGAGATATGGTTCAAAATCATATGTTACAAATATTAATGATGACTGCTATGAATCTGCCGGAAAAAATTAACGCATGTGAAATTCGAGAGGAAAAACGAAAGGTAATGGAGACGCTTCGCAAAGTAAAAAAAGAAGACGTTCAAAGCCATATCATTCGCGGTCAATATTCTTCAGGAGAGATAAAAGGTGGGCAAGTTGTAGCGTATAAAGAGGAGCCAGGAGTAAATCCTTCTTCTAACATAGACACATTTGTTGCTGCTCGTTTGTGGATCGATAATCCATTTTGGACTGGCGTTCCCTTCTATATACGAACAGGAAAACGAATGAAAGAAAAGTCTACTCGTATTGTAATCGAATTTAAAAATACGTTAAAACAGCAATATCAAGATAATAATCCAAATGCAGAACCTAACTTATTAATAATTGAAATTAGCCCAGGTGAGAATGTTTCATTACAGTTAAATAGTAAAAATCCATTGAAAAATGGAGAAATTGAACCGATGCGTATTAACTTTACTTGTGAGCAAGCGGATGTGGGAGTACCTGAAGCGTATGAAAGACTCATTCATGATGCTGTGAGTGGAGACGCTACATTCTTTGCACATTGGAGAGAAGTTGAATTGTCATGGGAATGGGTACAACCAATTCTTGAAGCATTCGAGGAAAACTTATTACCGCTTCATGAATATGAGTCTGGTTCATATGGTCCAGAAGCGTCTAATGAACTGTTGCAAGAAAGTGGATTTAAATGGTGGTTAGATCAAGAGACGGAAAAATAAGTACTTTCTTTCATGAAAGCATTTAGGGGGACGATTACTATGACACAAAACATAAATCAATTAGCAGTGAATACACTTCGTACGTTATCGATTGATGCTATAAATGCGGCAAATTCAGGTCATCCGGGTCTTCCGATGGGAGCAGCACCAATGGCTTATGCACTATGGGCGAATCATTTAAATCACAATCCTAATCATCCAGAATGGTTTAACCGTGATCGTTTCGTTTTATCGGCGGGACATGGATCTAGTCTATTATATAGCCTACTTCATTTAGCTGGATATGACGTTTCAATTGATGACTTGAAAAACTTCAGAAAGTTAAATAGTAAAACACCAGGACATCCTGAGTTTGGTCATACTCCTGGAGTTGAAGCGACTACAGGCCCGTTAGGACAAGGGATTGCTAATGCTGTCGGAATGGCAATGGCAGAAGCTCATTTAGCAGCGAAGTTTAATAAGGATGGTCACTCTATTATAGATCACAATACGTATGCTTTAGTTGGAGATGGTGATTTAATGGAGGGTGTCGCTTATGAAGCGATGTCAATGGCAGGACATATGAAACTTGGCAAGTTAATTGTACTGTATGATTCAAATGAAATTTCACTTGATGGTGAATTAGGCATTGCTTTTTCTGAAGATATTCAGAAAAGGGCAGAATCTGTACATTGGCAATATGTAAGAGTTGAAGATGGAAACGATGTCGATGCTATTACAAAAGCCATTACATTAGCGAAAGAAAATACGGACCAACCTACTCTTATAGAAATTAGAACAGTTATAGGTTATGGAAGTCCAAAAGTTGCTGGAACAAACAAAGCACATGGTAACCCACTTGGAGTAGAAGAGGCGACAGCTACAAAACAAGTGTATGGTTGGCATTATGAGGAAGACTTCTTTGTACCTGAAGAAGTAAAAGCTCATTTTAATGAACTAAAACAAAAAGGTATTGAAAAAGACAATGACTGGAATGAGCAGTTCAACTTATACAGAGAAGCGAACCCTACATTGGCAGATGAATTAGAAAAAGCGATTACAGGTGAGGTTTTAATCGAAGTGAAAGACATTCTATCCTTTGATACTGAAAAAACGATTTCCACTCGTGTTGCAAGTGGGGAAGCTATTAACCATTATGTGAAATCGATTCCTTCTATTTTTGGTGGAAGTGCAGATCTTTCGCATTCTACTATGACAGATATGAAAGGTGAAGCAGTGTATGCAGTAGAATCGTATGCTGGCCGAAATATATACTTCGGTGTACGTGAACATGCAATGGGCGCGGCAGCGAATGGACTGGCTCTCCATGGAGGAGTAAAACCGTTCGTAAGTACATTCTTTGTATTTAACGATTATCTTCGTCCATCAATTCGACTTGCTGCACTGCAAAAGTTACCAGTTACTTACGTATTCACACATGATTCGATTGCTGTAGGAGAAGATGGTCCAACGCATGAACCAATTGAACAATTGGCAGCTCTTCGGGCAATTCCTGGTCTAACAGTTATCCGCCCGTCAGATGCGAATGAAACAGCGAGTGCTTGGGCATATGCTTTACAGCAAACGGATGGTCCAGTCGTTTTAGTACTTAGCCGTCAAAATTTACCGGTGTTTAATGAAACGAAAGCGAACGTAGAGAATCTCTCTAAAGGAGCTTATGTATTAACGCAAACAAATGAAAATCCGGATGTAATTTTAATTGCGACAGGTTCTGAAGTATCCTTAGCTGCTAGTGCGAAAGCAAAATTAGAAGAAGATCATGTTTCTGTTCGCATCGTTGCAATGCCAAGCTGGGAGCTATTCGATCGCCAATCGAAAGAATATAAAGAATTGGTTCTTCCGTCTTCTGTAACGAAACGAGTATCTCTTGAGATGGGTGTCTCTCTCGGCTGGGAGCGTTATGTAGGACAAGAAGGCAAAGTGCTATCAATTGAAACATTTGGAGCTTCAGGAACTGGAGCTGAAGTCATGAATCTATTTGGATTTACGACAGAAAATGTTGTTCGAATTACAAAAAATGTATTGAATTCTTAAGCTATGACTATGAATACCTTTCTGGATTTATCGATACTGAAAGGTATTCAAAATCGTAGTGATATGGATTTTTAATAAAAGATAATCTGAGGAGGAATTATATTATGCAAGTAGGATTAATTGGTTTAGGTAAAATGGGATTAAATTTAGGGAAAAATTTAATGGATCATAAACATGAAGTAGCAGCATTTGATTTAAATACGAGCGCAGTAGAAGAAATGAAAGAGTATGGGGCTACAGGTACATCTAGTTTAAGTGAACTTGTTCAGTCATTACAATCACCAAGAATTCTTTGGGTAATGGTACCACACGCTGTTGTTGATTCTGTTATTGATGAGGTTACACCACTTTTATCAAAAGGAGATATTTTAATTGAAGCTGGTAATTCACATTATAAAGAGTCTATCCGCCGATATGAGCAATTAAAGAAAGATGGCATTCACTTTATGGATGCAGGAACTTCTGGCGGAATGGAAGGCGCTCGTAATGGTGCTTGTTACATGATCGGAGGAGATCAAGAAGCTTGGGACATCGTTGAACCTATCTTCCGCGATACTGCTGTAGAAAATGGATTCTTATATGCTGGAAAAGCTGGTAGTGGTCACTTCTTAAAAATGGTTCATAACGGAATTGAATACGGTATGATGGCTGCTATTGGTGAAGGATTTGAGATTCTAGAGAAAAGTGAATTTGACTACGATTATGAAAAAGTATCAAGAGTATGGAACAACGGTTCAGTAATTCGTTCTTGGTTAATGGAATTGACTGAAAATGCATTTTCTAAAGATGCAAAACTGGATGAAATTAAGGGTGTTATGCATTCTTCTGGTGAAGGAAAATGGACAGTAGAAACAGCATTAGACCTTCAAACAGCAACTCCTGTTATCGCAATGTCTCTATTAATGCGCTACCGCTCATTAGACAATGATACATTTACAGGAAAAGTTGTAGCAGCTCTGCGCAATGAATTTGGCGGACATGCAGTAGAAAAGAAATAAAGTGAAACTTTAATAAGTAGGGGCTTTATTCCATACCAATCGGGCTTTTACGGGATAAGCATATTAAACATGTAACTCATCAACGTTTAAAAACTGGAGGGAATTGATCATGAAATTTTTTATTGATACTGCAAATCTTGAGGACATAAAAAAAGCATATAAACTTGGAGTTTTAGCTGGTGTTACAACGAATCCTTCTTTAGTAGCAAAAGAGGGCGTTAAGTTTGAAGACCGTATCGCAGAAATTTGTCAGGCAGTGCCTAAAGTGGAGTCTGTTTCGGCAGAAGTAACGCCAGATGCTGTTACAGCTGAAGAAATGATTGCTCAAGCAGAAGAATTAATTAAAATTAACGGTGGCGATAAAAACGTCACGATAAAACTTCCAATGACGCTAGCAGGATTAGAAGCTTGTCGCTATCTTACTGAAAAAGGTGTGAAAACGAACGTTACACTTATTTTCACTGTGAACCAAGCACTTTTAGCTGCTCGAGCAGGTGCAACGTATGTTTCTCCATTTTTAGGACGCTTAGATGATATTTCTGAAGATGGCGTATTATTAGTTGCTAAAATTGCTGAATTATTCGATGTTCATCAATTAGATACACAAATTATTGCGGCTTCTGTCAGACATCCAGATCATGTAACTCGTGTAGCGATGGCAGGTGCTCATATTGCAACAATCCCTTATAAAGTAATCGAGCAACTTGCTATGCACCCATTAACAGACCAAGGCATTGAAAAGTTCGCTGCAGATTGGGCAAAAGCACCTAAATTATAATATGTGAAAGTGAAGGAAGCTTTCCGAAAATTGTTTTTCATGAGAGGACAGATTCCTAGGTAACTTCATCGTTTAACTTGGATCCCGAGTTTGGAGTCTTACTACGTGAAAACAGCAACAGAAGAAAGTGCCATTCACTTTTGAAGAAGGAAAATATGTTCGTATGAAGCATGTATCACAATAACATTATAATTATTAAAGAGAAATCCCCTTATTAGAGAGAGTAGTTAACGTGTATCTCTGATAAGGGAGATTCTTTTTATATAAATCATTATGATGTGAAGATGCTTTTAAACGTATAGCAATATGAAAAGGTATCTTTTACGCAAGTAAGAACTATATAGGTTCTTTTAATTATATAGTAATTATGAAAGGGTTTACATAAAGGGGGATTGAGTATGAATATGTACCTTTTAATTATTACATTATTATCAATTGTAATTGTTATTTTAGGGGTATCGTGGTGGAGATGGCATGCGTTTATTAGTTTAACGGTTGCAAGTTTGTTTTTAGCAATTATGTCTGGAATGCCAATGGATAAAATAGTGAGTGCTTATGAAACGGGAGTCGGAAGTGTTCTCGGACATTTAGTAGGCATTTTAGTATTAGGTACAATTTTAGGGAAAATGATGGCAGAGTCAGGTGCTGGAATGCAAGTGGCAGAGTTCTTTATTAAATCCTTTGGGATAAAAAACTTACCATGGGCTATGTTAATTGCAGGGTTTATTATTGGAATTCCGGTGTTTTTTGAAGTAGGCATTTTAATATTACTGCCGTTAGTAATTTCAATTCATAAAACAACGAAACAAAATATTTTATTGATAGCATTACCAGCAATTGCTGGGCTATCTGTCGTACACGGTCTTGTTCCTCCGCATCCAGGGGCAATCGTTGCAATTGGTATTTATAAGGCGAATCTTGGGAAGGTACTATTGTATTCACTCATTATTACATTTTTTGCAGCGATTATTGCAGGTCCTATATTTGCGAAATGGATTCACAAACGTGTAATTCCTGAAAATGAGCCAGTATTGATTCGTGTAAATACAAAATCAACGAAATTACCAGGAATAGGAGTTTTATTTTTAGTTATATTGTTACCTGTTATGTTAATGGTTTTAGCTGCAGCAGCTCCTTATGTGCCTCTTTCTAATACTTTGATGAAGATTGTCACATTAATCGGTAGTCCTATCATTGCGCTATTGATTGCATGTTTTGCGGCGTTCTATTTTCTTGGATTTCGTCAAGGTATCGATAAAAAAGCTATTAAGAAGATAACAGAAGATAGCTTATTACCAATCGGTTCTATTGTTGCGATTATAGGTGCCGGCGGGGGATTTAAGCAAATTCTTATCGATAGTGGTGTAGGGAATGCTATTGCTCAAATGTCTGAACATTTAGCTCTATCTCCAATTGTATTAGCATTTATGGTTGCTGGATTAATTCGAATTGCGACAGGATCAGCGACAGTCGCCTTAACAACAGCAGCAGGTATTGTTTCGCCAATCGTTGAAAATACGACAGGTGTGAACTTAGAGTTACTCGTTATTGCAACAGGTGCAGGAGCACTCATGTTTTCACACGTAAACGATGCTGGTTTTTGGATGGTAAAAGAATACTTAGGGTTAACAGTGAAAGAAACATTTAAAACATGGACGGTATTAGAAACGTTACTTTCATTTATCGCTTTTGGAGGAGTTTTACTACTCGATATGTTTGTTTAAAATAAGGATATTTTTATATGAATGTAGAGAGATAACTTTAGCACATAACGTTATGAATAGATAAAATAAATGTATTTTTATGGTTCTTATATTATTAGGATACTGTAGGGATTTTTTGTTAGGAGGAAGAAATGGTGAGCTCAAAATATATGATTGGTGTAGACATTGGGACAACTAGTACAAAATCAGTTCTATTTTCTACTGATGGATCTGTTATTGCTAGTCATGGAATTGAATATCCTTTATATTCTCCTACGCCTGAAACAGCAGAACAAGACCCAGAAGAAATTTTTCGTGCAGTAATAAATACGATTAAAGAAACTGTACGATCAAGTAGTGTACAGCAGGATGATATTTTTTGTGTCTCTTTTAGTTCGGCAATGCATAGTCTCATTGCTGTAGATGAAAAGGGAAAGCCGTTAACGAAATGTATCACTTGGGCAGATAATAGAAGTGCAGGCTGGGCGGAGAAAATAAAGAATGATATGAATGGTCATGAAATTTACCTTCGTACTGGCACACCAATTCATCCTATGTCACCACTTTCGAAATTAGTTTGGCTACAGAATGAGCAGGCAGAATTGTTTGCAAAAAGTTATAAATTTATTTCGATTAAAGAATATGTTTTTTATAAGTTATATAAGGAATATGTAATTGATTATTCTATAGCATCAGCGACAGGAATGTTCAATTTAAAATCTTTAAAATGGGATGAAGAGGCTTTACATGTTGCGGGAATTACAGATGACAAGCTTTCAAAGCTTGTTCCAACAACGCACAGTTTAACAGGATTAGATGAAGAGCTTGCCAAAGAGATGAATGTACTTGTTTCTACGCCTTTTGTGGTAGGAGCGAGTGATGGAGTACTATCTAATTTAGGTGTAAATGCAATAGATCCTGGCGTTGTGGCTGTTACAATTGGTACAAGCGGTGCGATTCGTGCTGTAACAAATCGTCCTGTAACAGATCCGAAAGGTAGAATTTTTTGTTATGCGTTAACTGAAGACCATTGGGTAATCGGTGGACCAGTTAATAATGGCGGTATGATTTTTAGATGGGCTCGTGACCAATTGGGTACTTCAGAGATTGAACTTGCAAAGCGCTTAGGGAAAGATCCATATGAAGTACTTACTGAAATAGCAGCAAAAGTGAATCCTGGATCTGACGGTTTATTATTTCACCCGTATTTAGCCGGGGAAAGAGCGCCTTTATGGAATGCAAATGCACGCGGATCTTTCTTTGGACTCGGATTGCATCATAAGAAAGAACATCTTATCCGTGCTGTTTTAGAGGGAGTAATTTATAATTTATATACCGTTCTTCTCGCTTTAAAAGAATTAATTGGTGAACCGAAAAAAATTCAAGCGACAGGCGGTTTTGCAAGGTCGGAACTTTGGAGACAGATGATGGCGGATATTTTCCATCAAGACGTATATGTTCCTGAAAGTTTCGAAAGCTCTTGCTTAGGAGCTGCAATCCTCGGTTTATATAGTTTAGGTGAAATAGATACATTATCTGTAGTTTCTGAAATGGTAGGTGCAGATTTCCATCATGAGCCAAACATGGAAAGTGTGGAAAAATATAAAGATTTAACGCCAATCTATATCCGTCTGTCCCGTCAATTGGAAGAAGAATATGAAAGTATAGCAGCGTATCAAAAAAAGTGGGTTTAAAAGCTATTTACCCAGAAAATATGGTAACGTATAAAGAGGTACTCCGATTTTTTGGATACTCTTTCAACATAAAATATTTTAAGAAGCATGATGAACGAAAAATATAGGGAGAGAGGGTTATGAAAATGAAGGATAACAAAGAGTTTATTGGATATGTTGGAACTTACACGAAAGAAAATAGCGAAGGAATATATAAATTTACGCTAGATGTAGAAGCAAAAAAAATTAGTAATGTAACACTTGCCGCTAAGCTGGATAACCCTACATATGTAACGATTAACCGAAATAATGAATATCTCTATTCCGTTGTTAAGGAAGGCGAATCTGGCGGTGTAGCTGCTTATTCCATTGATAGTCATACTGGAGAACTAAAAGCGAAAAATAGACAAGTAGTAGAAGGTGCTTCTCCTTGTCATATTAGTGTTGATAGTGGAAATCATACAGTAGTTACAGCGAATTACCATAAAGGAACGATTGAGTCTTTTGAAATAAATGAAGAAAATGGAACTGTAAATCCTGCTTCATCTATTATGGCACATGAAGGTTCAGGTCCGAATAAAGAAAGACAAGAAAAACCACATGCACATTACGCGGGGTACACTCCTGATGAAAAATATG
This sequence comes from Bacillus cereus group sp. BfR-BA-01524, assembly GCF_022662595.1. Taxonomy (NCBI): domain Bacteria; kingdom Bacillati; phylum Bacillota; class Bacilli; order Caryophanales; family Bacillaceae; genus Bacillus; species Bacillus cereus group sp. BfR-BA-01524. The sequence goes on from NZ_JAKUDW010000025.1 coordinate 64,116, forward strand.
TAGTGGGCGTTGATTTAGGGATAGATAAAATAATTACGTATGAAGTAAAAGATAGTACATTAACAGAAGTGAATCGTTTATCTGTAAATCCAGGAAGTGGTCCAAGACATATTACTTTTCATCCGAATGGAAAGTATGCGTATGTGATGACGGAGCTTAGTTCAGAGGTTATTGTGTTAACATATAATCCTGCAGAAGGATCCTTTACAGAATTACAGTATATTTCTACTGTTCCAGAAGAGTTTGATGAAAATAATCAAGGAAGTGCGATTCATATTTCTTCTGACGGCCGTTTTGTATATGCAGGTAATCGTGGTCATAATAGTATCGCTGTTTATAGCGTAGATCAAAATTCAGGTCAGCTTACATTTGTTGAACACACATCTACAGAAGGAAATTGGCCAAGAGACTTTGTATTAGATCCTACTGAAAAGTTCCTTGTTGCTACAAATGAAAAGTCACATAATCTTGTGTTATTTTCAAGAGATGAATCTACAGGTAAGTTAACACTTTTACAATCTGATGTTGCTGTGCCAGAGCCTGTTTGTGTGAAGTTTGTAAATGTTTAAGTTGTGTTCGATATAATTTCATAAACTCAGAAAACAATAAAAAGCAAAGCGATATCGCTTTGCTTTTTATTGTTTCTTTTTCGGTCTACGTACTAATTCGCCGCCGCAGTTTGGACAAACGTTTTGTCTTTCTTCTGTACATGGTGCGCAAAATGTACATTCATATACACAAATGTAAGCTTCAGAATTTTGCTCGAGCGATTGATCGCAAATTTGACAGTTTGTTTTCATTTCTAGTGCCATAATAAGCCTCCTTTTAATTTGAAAATTTATAATTTAATTATAATTCATTAAATAGAAATAGTCCTTTTCAATTGAAAGGAAATCGAATGATAAAGTTATGAATTGAAATGAAAGATGCTAGTTTATTTTAAAATTGATTATTTATTACAGTTGGAATATTATGAAATAGTCAAAAGACAACAGGGGGTATAGATTTTGACTAATCATAACGATCATTTAAAAGCAAACTGCGAAACATGCTTCGGTCTATGTTGCGTTGCATTACCGTTCGCAGCATCGGTAGATTTTGCGGTGAATAAAGATGGTGGGAAGCCATGTTCTAATTTACAATCAGATTATAAATGTAGTATACATAAAAATCTTAGAGGAAATGGCTATAAAGGTTGTACAGTATTTGAATGTTTCGGTGCTGGGCAGAAAATCTCTCAAGTTACGTTTAAAGGAATTGATTGGCGGAAAGATGCAAAGCATGCAAGAAAAATGTACGATGCTTTTCCGGTTATGCATCAACTTCATGAAATGCTTTGGTATTTGAATGAAGCGATTCTTTTAAAGGCAACACAGCCAATTCATAAAGAGCTGGAGACCGCAATTGAGGAGACAGAGCGACTTTCGAATTTAAATCCAGATGAGTTAATGAAAATAAATGTTCCAATGCATAGGGCAGAGGTGAACATTCTTCTTTTAGAAACGAGCGAATTAGTATGGAAGGAAATGAATACTGCGCGTAAGAAACGAATCATATACCGCGGAGCAGACCTTATGGGAGCGAATCTGAAAAAGAAAAATTTACAAGGTGCAAATTTAAGAGGAGCTTACTTAATTGCGGCTAACTTAAATGGTGCAGATTTAAGAGGAGCAGATCTTATCGGAGCAGATTTGCGAGATGCAGATATTCGCGGGACTGATTTTACTAATAGTATTTTTCTGACGCAAGTTCAAGTAAATGCGGCGAGAGGGGATAAATATACGAAATTACCG
>NZ_JAKUDW010000026.1:0-65139 GCF_022662595.1 Bacillus cereus group sp. BfR-BA-01524
TTTTGTTAGTAAGTTCTGTAAATCAAATAAATGCTCTCCGCTATAACATACTCCATTTTGTAAATCGATAACGATTAAAATATCTGCACAAGTATCCATTATTTTCATCCCTTTTTATTTCTTAATATATCAATTAACCCATTATTTAGAAATAGATGATATACCTTTATTTTTTATGAACCATAAAAAAGGAAGAAATTCAAATGAATATACTGAACCGCATAAAAAGAAGATATGAAAACCTAATCTCATATCTTCTTTTCTCTCTATGCATTTACAGGTTCTTCTACATAAGAAAGGGCATTTTCAAAATCGGATATTAAATCGTCAACATTTTCGAGACCAACTGATAACCGAAGTAATGAATTAGAGATTCCTCTTTCATCACGAGCTTCTTGCGACAGTGCTGCATGTGACATTTTAGCTGGATAGGAAAGAATTGACTCGACAGCTCCTAAACTAACTGCAAAAACAGGTAATTTTACTTTTGATAAAAATTGGCGGAGTGCATCTTCTGACTGCAAAGTAAATGATAAGACTGCTCCAGCTGATGTTGCTTGAGATTGTTGAATATCAAATCCGAGATGTGTTTGTAATCCCGGATAATAGACATTTTGTACTTTAACGTGCTCTTGTAAATAATGTGCAATTTTATTGGCATTTTTAGCTGAATGCTCGAGGCGTACATGCAATGTTTTTAGACCGCGAAGTACGAGAGAACAATCGTGAGGCCCTAAAATAGCACCGAATGCATTTTGTAAAAATCCAAGCTTTTGAGCGAGTTCTGCATCTTTTACGACTGCTAATCCGGCAGTAACATCACTATGACCAGCAATAAATTTTGTAGCACTATGAAGAACGACATCAGCTCCAAGTTCAAGTGGTTTTTGGAATAGTGGTGTCAAAAATGTATTATCAACAAAAGTAAGAGCGCCAATACATTTTGCGAGTTTAGAAACCTCGCGAATATCTGTCACTTTTAAAAGTGGGTTAGAAGGTGTTTCTACATAAAAGAGCTTTGTATTTGGTTTAATGTTTTGTTTTATTTCTTCTAAATTGGTCATATCAACAAATGTATGTGAAACACCGTAACGGGAGAGTACTTCAGTTATCACTCGGTAAGTGCCTCCGTATACATCTTCTGAAATGAGAACGTGATCCCCTTGTGAAAGAAGAAGAAATGCAGTGGAAATCGCTGCAATGCCTGATGCAAAGGCGAACCCCTTTGTTCCGCCCTCTAATAAAGCGATGATATCTTCAAGAGCTTCACGAGTTGGATTTCCTGACCTGCTATAGTCATATTTTCCGAACGTATCTACATCAAACTGGTGAAAAGTTGATGTGTTATAAATAGGAACGTTCACAGCGCCTGTTTGTGAGTCATGTTTATATTGGTTGTGTAGTAAGAGTGTATCTATAGAATAACTCATATTCTTACACCTTCTTTTACGAGTTTAATGGCTTGCTTTAAGTCTTGAATTAAATCGTTACTATTTTCAATGCCAACGGAGAATCGAAGAAGACGATTACATACACCGTTTGCTGTTCTAATTTCTTCAGGAATATCAGCATGTGTCTGCGTTGCTGGATAAGTCATTAAACTTTCTACACCACCGAGACTTTCGGCAAATGTAATTAAGGATAAAGATTGTAAGAATGGATTGATCCAAGCTTCATCTTTAAGGCGGAATGAAATCATGCCGCCTCTTCCTGGATAAAATACATCTGTCACCCCGTCTTCATCATTTAAATACGCAACAACTGCTTTCGCATTTTCTTCATGTTGTCTCATGCGAAGCGCTAACGTTTTCATACCGCGAATTAATAACCATGAGTCAAATGGGCTTAAGACCGCACCTGATGCATTATGATAATGGGCGATTTCCTCACAAAGTTCCTTTCCTTTTGCAACGACAAGTCCGCTTAGTACATCGTTATGCCCCCCTAAATATTTCGTTGCGCTATGAAGTACAATGTCGGCACCTTCTGTTAATGGTTGCTGTATATAAGGTGTGTAGAATGTGTTGTCTACAATAAGAAGTAGTCCGTGCCTTTTCGCTACAGTTGCGACAGCAGCAATATCAGTAACTTGCATTAATGGATTAGTTGGAGTTTCTATGAAAATAGCCTTCGTTTCAGTTGTGATAGCTTGCTCAATTTGTTTAATAGACTGTGTATTTACGTATCTACATCGAACATTCCACTTTTTTTCATGTTCAGAAAATAATCGATACGTTCCCCCGTATAAATCTTCAGATACAATAAGTTCGTCTCCAGAGCGGAATAGAGAAAGGACGAGGAGAACAGCTGCCATCCCTGAACTACAGGCATAACCTTGTTCGCCATATTCTAAGTCTGCGATCGCCTGTTCTAAAAGACCGCGAGTTGGATTGCCAGTTCGTGAATAGTCAAAGCCGGTAGATTTACCAATTCCTTCGTGACGATAAGCGGTTGAGAAATAAACTGGTGGATTAACCGTTCCTGTTGTAGTTTCACTGCGATTGCCGATTTGTGCTAGCTTTGTTTCGATTGTTGACATGTGAAAATTCCTCCTTTTTAAATTGAAACATTAACTGAATATAAAATAAAAAAAGCCTTCTAAGAAGAAGGCTTTCGGTTTGAATAGAGTCTTCTTCTCATCTGTCAAATCTTTCACAATTTGCTGGAATTAGCACCTTATTAACAAAATGTTAATGGTTGCTGAGGCGTCACAGGGCCAGTCCCTCTACCTCTCTAGATAAGAATGTTCGTATGAAATTTTTATTATGTTTTTAACTTTACAACAAAAGATAATTGAATTGCAACTCTATTTTAAATAATTTTTATTTTTCCGCAAGTGTCATTGACTTTTACTTTTGTGCATGCTAAATTTATTAAAAAATTAACAAACATTGTTAAAAGGGGAACGCATTTCCTTTTAGCTACATAAATAAAATAATAAAGACAACTCTTATTGAGAGCGGTGGAGGGAAAGGCCCTGTGAAACCCGGCAACCTTCAAACGAAATGTTTGAAACGGTGCTAATACCTGCAAAACGAATGTTTTGCATAATAAGAGGAGGAACGATTATGTCCCCCTCTTCAAAGTGAAGAGGGGGTTTTTATATTGATAGAAATGAGGGAGATTCGTGAAGTTACTAGATTTATTATCAAAAGGAATTGTAATAGGTGATGGTGCGGTTGGGACGTTATTGCATTCACATGGTTTGCAAAGTAGCTTTGAAGAATTGAATGTATCTGATCCAGACTTAATTATATCGATTCATAAACAATATGTAGCTGCTGGAGCAGATGTAATTCAAACGAATACGTATGGAGCAAATGAGGCGAAATTACGTATGTATGGCTTAGAAAATCAAGTTACAGAAATTAATAGAGCGGCAGTAAAGCTGGCGAAAGCATCTGTTACGGACAGAAATGCAATTTTAGGAACAATTGGTGGTATGAAACATATCGGAGCCGTTACAACGACTGATATGGAAAGGGAGTTTATGCTACTTGAACAGGCAGGGGCTTTACTAGAAGAACAAGTTGATGGATTACTATTAGAAACCTTTTACGATGAATTTGAATTACTGCATGCCGTTAAAGTATTGCGTAAGCAAACGAACATTCCAATTGTTGCTCAATTAGCGTTACATGAAGCAGGTACGACTCAAAATGGAAATGATGTCAATGAAATATTAAAGCAACTTATAGATTACGGTGCAAATGTTGTTGGATTGAATTGTCAACTAGGGCCGCTTCATATGACGGAGGCTTTCAAAATGATATCGATTCCGCAAAATGGCTATTTATCAGCATACCCAAATGCAGGTCTCCCGAATTATGTGGAGGGACGTTACGTATATGAGGGAAGCCCAGCTTATTTTGAGGCGATGACACCGAGATTTATTGAGCAAGGTATTCGGTTATTAGGTGGTTGTTGTGGTACGACTCCAGAACATATTCAAAGTATGAAGCGCGCTGTTGCGAATGTTACACCTGTAATAGAAAAAGACACTATTCAAAGGCCGAAAGTCGTTCATACGCATGAGAAACGTTCGAAGGCTCACGTCACTCTAGCAGAGAAAGCGAAAAAACAAACGACAGTTGTAGTGGAATTAGATCCACCGAAAACGTTAGATACACAGCGTTTTTTTGAAGGAGCAAGAGCGTTAAAAAGAGCGGGAGCAGATGCTATTACTCTAGCAGATAATTCATTAGCATCGCCTCGTATTTCTAATATGGCGATGGGTGCGTTATTAACGAAGCATGATATCCCGGTATTGACACATTTAACGTGTAGAGATCATAACGTCATTGGACTACAATCTCATTTGTTAGGTTTATCGGCGTTAGGGATGGAAGAAGTGTTAGCTTTGACTGGTGATCCAGCGCGCGTTGGTGATTTTCCCGGTGCAACTTCTGTATACGATTTGTCCTCTATTGAGCTCATTAAAATGATTAAAGAAATGAACGATGGACGTTCAATTTTAGGGAAATCAATTGGACCGGCGACAAGGTTTTCTGTAGGCGGCGCATTTAATCCTCACGTGAGGCACTTAAAAGCAGCGGTTAAGCGAATGGAACGAAAAATAGATGCTGGAGCGGAATATTTTTTAACTCAGCCAATTTACGATATCGCCTTAATTGAAGAAGTGTATGAAGCGACAAAGCATTTGGAACAACCTATTTTTATTGGAATTATGCCGTTAGTAAGTAAGCGGAATGCAGATTTTCTTCATTTTGAGGTACCGGGTATTACTCTTCCTGAAGAAATAAGAGAGAGAATGGATGGACACGAAACGAAAGAGGCAGCAATTGAGGAAGGGATTCGCATTTCGCAAGAATTGATCGACGCAGCGATGAAATATTTTAATGGTATTTATCTTATTACACCATTTTTAAAATATGAAATTACAGAACATCTTGTTAAATATGTAAGAGAAAAGCAAGAAGTGAAAGAAGGTATTAATTGATGAAGTGTATAGAAGAAAAATTACAAAATAGCATTTTAATATTAGATGGTGCAATGGGAACAATGATTCAGCAAGAGGATTTAACTGCTGAAGATTTCGGAGGAGAAGAGTACGAGGGCTGTAATGAATATTTAGTAGAAACAAGACCAGACGTTATTTTAAAGATTCATAAAGCTTATATTGAAGCTGGAGCGGATATTATTGAAACAAATACATTTGGAGCAACGAATATTGTACTAAGTGATTATGAGCTGTCTCATTTAGATGAAGAACTAAATGAAAAGGCAGCACTTTTGGCGAAGCAAGCTGTTAAAGAAAGCGGTAAGGAAGTATATGTTGCGGGAGCGATGGGACCAACAACGAAAGCAATTAGTGTTACTGGTGGTGTGACTTTTGAAGAATTGATTGAGGCTTATACAAGGCAGGCACGAGGATTATTAAAAGGAGAAGTTGATGTATTACTCGTTGAGACGAGTCAAGATATGCGTAACGTGAAAGCAGCTTATATTGGAATTCAAGCTGCTTTTGAAGAACTGAAAAAAACGGTTCCTATTATGATTTCAGGAACGATTGAGCCAATGGGAACGACTCTGGCTGGGCAAACAATTGAAGCTTTTTATTTATCAGTAGAACATATGAAACCATTATCTGTTGGGTTAAATTGTGCGACTGGTCCGGAGTTTATGAGGGATCATATTCGTTCACTATCTGATTTATCGGAGTGTTACATTTCTTGTTATCCAAATGCAGGTCTTCCTGATGAAGATGGACATTACCATGAGTCTCCATCTTCTCTTGCTGAAAAGGTGAAGCGATTTGCTGAAGAAGGATGGGTTAATATTATCGGTGGTTGTTGTGGCACAACACCAGAACATATAAGAGCAATGAAGGAAGCGCTAGCATCTCTTAAGCCTCGTGATCATCATGAGAGAGAAGGACATGGAATTAGTGGATTAGAGGCACTGCAATACGATGAGTCTATGAGACCGTTATTTGTAGGTGAAAGAACGAATGTTATTGGTTCACGTAAATTTAAACGATTAGTAGCAGAAGGGAAATTTGAAGAGGCTGCTGAAGTGGCAAGAGCACAAGTGAAGAAAAATGCTCATATTATTGATATTTGTATGGCAGATCCTGATCGTGATGAAATAGAAGATATGGAGAAATTTTTGACAGAAGTTACGAAAGTGTTAAAAGTACCGATTATGATTGATTCAACGGATGAAAATGTTATGGCAAGAGCACTTACTTATATTCAAGGAAAAGCTGTTATCAACTCTATTAATTTAGAAGATGGAGAAGAGCGTTTTGAAAAGGTAACACCGCTTCTTCGTAAGTATGGTGCTGCAATTGTAGTTGGTACAATCGATGAAGATGGTATGGCAGTAAGTGCTGAAAGAAAATTAGAAATTGCAAAAAGAAGTTACGAATTATTAACGACGAAATATGGGATACGCCCGTCAGATATTATTTTTGATGCACTTGTGTTTCCAGTAGGGACAGGTGATGAAGAATATATCGGTTCAGCGGCAGCGACTATAGAGGGGATTCGCCTTATTAAAGAAGCGTTACCAGAGTGTTTAACGATTTTAGGTGTAAGTAACATATCATTTGGTTTACCACCGGCTGGACGTGAAGTATTGAATTCCGTCTTTTTATATCATGCTACGAAGGCTGGATTAGATTACGCGATTGTTAATACGGAAAAATTAGAACGCTATGCGTCGATTCCAGAGGAAGAAAAACACCTTGCAGATGCATTACTGTTTGAAACGACGAAAGAGACGTTAGAAGAATTTACAAACTTTTACCGAGTCGCTAAAAAGAAAGATGTCGTTGTGCAAGAAACGTTAACGCTTGATGAACGACTAGCAAATTATATTGTAGAAGGTACGAAACAAGGATTACACGAGGATTTAAGTCTTGCACTTGAAGAAGGAAGAAAACCTCTTGATATTATTAACGGTCCGCTTATGACAGGGATGGATGAGGTAGGACGACTATTTAATAATAATGAACTTATTGTTGCTGAAGTATTGCAAAGTGCCGAAAGTATGAAAGCTGCTGTAAGTTATTTAGAGCCACATATGGAATCTAGCGATAGTGCAAAAAAAGGGAAAGTATTATTAGCAACTGTTAAAGGTGACGTACATGATATTGGGAAAAACCTCGTTGAAATTATTTTATCGAATAACGGATATGAGATTATTAATTTAGGAATCAATGTTCGCTCGGATCGAATTGTTCAAGAAGTACAAGAAAAGAAGCCTGACATTATAGGCCTTTCAGGTTTATTAGTAAAATCAGCGCAACAAATGGTAACGACTGCTGAAGATTTAAAAGCAGCAAATATTGATGTGCCCATTGTTGTAGGTGGTGCAGCGTTAACGAGAAAGTTTACAGATAATCGGATTTCACCATCATATAAAGGGCTCGTTTGTTATGCGAGTGATGCGATGACGGGGCTCGATATTATTAATAAGCTTCAAAAAGAAGAAGAGCGTGAGAAGATGAAACAGGATAAAAAAGAACGTCATCTTCATATCGTAAAAAAAGAGGAGAAGCAAGTAGAAATTCCAGCAGTAATTGAGCCATTACCGAAGGCTGAGGTTATGGTGCCTGATTCAACAAAACGAATTGTATTACGCGATATTCCGGCTCTTCATCTTGCTCCATTTTTAAATAGACAAATGTTACTTGGGCATCACCTTGGATTAAAAGGAAATGTGAAGAAGCTTTTGAAAGAGGGGGATAAGAGAGCACATGAATTAAATGATTTAATAGATGAATTATTGCAGGAAGGACAATCTTGGTTAAAGCCGAAAGCAGTGTATCAATTTTTCCCAGCGCAAAGCGACGGACAAAACATTGTAATATATGATCCAGAAGATCATACGCGTGTTATAGAGCGTTTCACATTCCCTAGACAAGGAAAGGCTCCCTATCGTACTTTAGGCGATTATTTGCGCCCAATTGGAGATGAGATGGACTATGTTGCTTTCTTATCTGTTACGGTTGGGGAAGGAGTTCGGGACATTGCTGAAGAGTGGAAGGCGAAAGGTGATTACTTACGTAGTCATGCCATTCAATCGTTAGCGCTTGAATTAGCAGAAGGACTTGCTGAAAAAACACATATGCTCATTCGTGACCGCTGGGGCATTCCGGACTCACCTGAACTGACGATGGAAGAACGTTTCCGTACGAAATATAGAGGAATACGCGTGTCATTTGGTTATCCGGCGTGTCCAGAACTTGCAGATCAAGAAAAGCTATTTCGCTTAATTCATCCAGAGGAAATAGGTATTTCATTAACAGAAGGATTCATGATGGAGCCAGAAGCTTCCGTAACGGCTATGGTATTTTCTCACCCTGAGGCAAGATATTTTAGTGTATTATAGTTTAGAAGGGGGAGACGTATGAAGAAGATAGTCTTTACAGGTGGCGGTTCGGCAGGACATGTAACACCTAATTTAGCCATTATCCCATATTTACAGGAAGACAACTGGGATATCTCTTATATTGGTTCTCATCAAGGTATTGAGAAAACGATTATAGAAAAGGAAGGCATTCCCTACTATAGTATTTCGAGTGGAAAGCTACGTCGTTATTTTGATTTGAAAAATATAAAAGATCCTTTTCTTGTAATGAAGGGTGTTATGGATGCGTATGTAAGGATTCGAAAACTAAAACCAGATGTGATTTTTTCAAAAGGCGGTTTCGTATCTGTACCAGTCGTAATTGGAGGATGGCTAAATAGAGTACCAGTTTTATTACATGAATCTGATATGACGCCAGGACTAGCAAATAAAATTGCGCTTCGTTTTGCTTCGAAAATATTTGTTACATTTGAAGAAGCAGCGAAACATTTACCGAAAGAAAAAGTAATATATACGGGATCTCCTGTACGTGAAGAAGTGCTGAAAGGAAATCGTGAAACAGGTTTAGCGTTTTTAGGTTTTTCACGTAAAAAGCCAGTTATTACGATTATGGGAGGCAGCTTGGGCGCGAAAAAAATTAATGATACGGCTCGAGAAGCATTACCAGAACTTCTTAAAAAGTATCAAATTGTTCACCTTTGCGGAAAAGGTAACCTTGATGAAAGTTTACAAAATAAAGAAGGATATAGACAATTTGAATATGTACATGGAGAACTGCCAGATATATTAGCGGTAACAGATTTTGTTATTTCACGCGCGGGCTCCAACGCAATTTTTGAATTTTTAACATTACAAAAGCCGATGGTTTTAATTCCATTATCGAAATTTGCAAGCCGTGGAGATCAAATATTAAATGCAGAGTCCTTTGAAAGGCAAGGGTATGCCTCCGTATTATATGAAGAAGATGTAACTGTAAAATCTCTTATAAAGTATGTCGAAGAATTGAATCAAAATAATGAGAAGTATAAAACAGCACTAAAAAAATATAATGGAAAAGAAGCAATTAAAACAATCATTCAAAATATTTCAGAGGCATGATGAAACAATCATGCCTCTTTTAGTAGGGTGAAAGATTCCAAGAATTGATATTTTTATGTTACAATAAAGTGAAACTTTAATCAGTTGGGGGCATCCTCCATCTAACTTCTTTGCTTTCACTGGAATTTGAGGAGGGGGTTTTACTGCCCTCAAATAGCGGGATAACAAATGGGTTAATAGGGAAATTCCAATTAATGAAGCGTGAAAATACGAATGGATTAGGAGTGACTGTGTTGGAGCTAAGTCTCTATGAAAATACTGCACTTATTATATGCTTTGTGTTGTACGTTGGTAGTGTTATTGTTTATATTTCAAGGAAATTTTCGCAAGAAAGAGAGCTTGAAAAATCAGAGATAACAGCTGAACTAGAAATGTTAGCTGATGAAAGTTATAAAAAACAAAAAATAAAAGAAGACCATGAAGCATCCCATCATTTAAACGCAAATAAGTTTTAAAGATGGGGATTTTTTTTGAAGTTGTTCTTTATTATAGCTATAACAAATAACGCTAAAAAGGAGTTTCCCGATACATAATGAAGGAGTGTATATAAATGAATTTTTATATCGCCTCAGGTTTCCAAAATAAACATCTTGTATGTTCCGTAGCAAAGGAACTGAAACATGCAGGATGGCACCATACATATGATTGGACCAAAAACGAAAGAGCAGTGAATCAAGAACAATTAAGAGAAATTGGTCAGGCAGAAAAAAATGCTGTAAAAGAAGCGGATGTGTTTTTACTTATATTAGATGGCGGAAACGGGAGCCATACAGAGTTTGGAATGGCGATTGCACTAGAGAAAACGATATATGTATATCATGCAGGAAACCCGCTCCAAACAACGTTCTATCACTTGCCAGAAATAAATATTTTTGAAGGAGATGTAGCTGAGTTTGCATCTTATGTTATGAATCATGTGAAATAATAGTAACTACCTAAAAGGTTATAAAAGTGATCTTTTGGGTACAGTGATGATAAGAAACGTATATAAAGGAGTACATAATATGAAATTAGAAAATGGATGGGAAACGAGCTTTTTAGAAGTCGTACAAAATAGTGAATTTAAGAAAGAGGCACTTCTTAGTCAATTGCTTTGTCAGGATAGTGAAGAAGTAGAAGAGCTTGTGGATGATTACGGCTACGAAGAACTTGTTGAACGTGAACATGATGATGAGTTAGCTGAAATCTTAGGAGAAGAACTTTTTAGTGAGATGGAACGCCAAGTATTCTTATCTTCAAACCCAGAAGAAAAACTTATTGCATTCGTCAATGGATTAGGTTTTCATGTGTTAGATTGGATCGTTCTTCTTGAAACAGAATTTGGCATTGATAGTGCAACCTTTACATCAGATGCTGTAAAGGTGTTAGAAAAGCGTTTCAGACAGTTTCCGTACATAGAGGACAATACAATTTTTGATATGACATTTGGAGAATCGATGGATGTATTAGAATCTGTTACAGGATTACAACTAAAGGAAAAGATGAACATATAATGAAAAAAGAACGTGATTGGATCACGTTCTTTTTTTACATAATAATAATTTTATCATCTAGTTTTGTCTGCCCGGTAAGAAGTGCGTTTAAATATTCCACTTTTCTTATACAAGCTTGTATATGTCTTTCAACCTCTTGTAACTCTGCTTGGTGATGTGTTTCAATTGGATGAATTTGTACGTTGAATTTTTCAAATTGACTACTATATGTTATTTCTGCATAGCCGCTCATAATATCGGTTTCGTTATGAAATAAAAATTGCCTCGTTTTGTCACAGAATGATACATCCTGAAAGCCATATACTTTTAATGCTTCAATTACTTTTTTAATCATCTTTGTATTCATTTTTTAACCCTCTTTACGAAGTTCTACTTATATATTATAACATAAAAAATTGCGTAGAAAGCGCTTCCAAGTGTATTTTATTATAAACTTTACGTTTCGATCACAAAAATGAAACAAAGAAAAAATAATTGTAAAGAAGGAAGGACTCTTTTATTGTTTCGTCATATATATAGAGAAATAGTGCAATGAAAGGAAATTTTCCGAGGTGGAGATCGTATTTCCAATTTGAGCGCAGTAAAAGAGGTGAGAATCTTGAACTTTGATATTGTAGGACAAAAAGCATATATAAAAGATGGACCGCATCGGAACCGAATTGGAATTGTAAAGAAAAACGAGACAAAATTAGCATCGCAGTTTGCTATTGTAATTGGAGAACAAATCATTGATGTAGAGCTAAAGGATATCGTGTTAGTTGGAGTAGACGTAGGACAATTTCATAAATGGTGCGAACAAAATGGTTATTTGTGAAAAGGACGGGCTGTGAGATAATGAAATATATTTGAGGAAAGAGGATATGTTATTGTATTCTCTTTTTCTATGTTTAAGGAGGCGAAAATGAAATATAAAGAACAGGAGTTTACGTTGGAGTTAAAAGAGAACATTCAATGTATGGAGAAGGAAATAGAGCGAATGCCACTTAAATTGTATAAAGAGTATTCGCATTTATACATAGAAAAAAACATGGAATTAGATATGGGATTTGCAAGAGAAAAAGAGAATCCCTTTGAGGTGGGTTATTATTCAACAGTTGCTATAGCTATATTAGATGAAGAAAAAGAGATGATTGAATTTCACTATATTACAATTTGGAAATGCGAAAGAATCTTTTTAGGAATGTCAATTCAATCAAACATTTTGGGGAGTAAGAAAGTAGGAGAACTTGTTGATGAATCTTGTTATGAGATTGAGGAAGAGTTAAAAGAGCAACTAGAAGAATACTTGGAGTGATAATTCTCAAGATAAAATCTATAAAGAGGGAACGGAATAAAAAAGACGCTAACAATTGTATGTTAGCGTCTTTTTTTCATTATGAAGCAATTTCATCAGTTTTTGTATCATCTTGATTGTACGTATCTTGATCTAATTCACCAAGCCATTTACTTGAAATAAGACCTGCTGTCATAGAACCACTTACGTTAAGAGCTGTACGACCCATATCGATTAATGGCTCAACCGAGATAACTAGAGCAACAATACCGATTGGTAAGTTCATTGTAGATAGTACGATTAAAGCTGCGAATGTTGCACCGCCACCAACTCCGGCAACACCGAATGAGCTAATAGCAACAACAGCGATTAAAGTTAAAATAAATTGTGGTTGTAATGGATCAATTCCTACAGTTGGAGCGACCATCATTGCAAGCATTGCTGGATAAATACCTGCGCAACCGTTTTGTCCGATAGATACTCCAAATGAAGCTGCGAAGTTTGCAATTCCTTCGGAGATACCAAGCTTTTCTTTTTGAGCTTCAATATTTAATGGCATCGCACCAGCACTAGAGCGAGATGTGAATGCAAATGTTAGTACAGGGAACACTTTTTTCAAATATTGAATTGGATTTAAACCAGACAATGCAATTAATAATAAGTGAATGATAAACATTACGATAAGTGCTACATAAGAGGCTAACACGAAGTTGCCAAGCTTTAAAATAGCATTTATATCGCTACCAGCAACTGTTTTTGCCATAAGAGCTAATACGCCGTATGGTGTAAGGCGTAAAATTAATGTTACCATACGCATTACGATTGCATATCCAGCATCAAGCATTTTCTTAAATAGCTCTGCTTGTTCTGGATATTTTCGTTTTACACCTATAAAGGCAATGCCGATAAAGGCTGCAAATATTACGACAGAAATTGTTGATGTTGGACGAGCGCCTGTTAAATCAAGAAACGGATTTGTAGGCAATAGCTCTAATAATTTATCTGGAATTGTTGTCTTTTCAATAGAAGTAAATCTTTCTTCAACTAGTTTCAGACGAGCAGATTCTGCATCACCTTGTTGCAAGCCTGTTGCAGATACATCAAATCCTGCACTTGCAGCGATACCGACAGCTGCAGCGATTCCTGTAGTAAGAATTAAAATTCCGATAATAAGACCACTAATTTTACCAAGGTTTTTCGTTAACTGTAATTTTGTAAATGCTGAAATAATAGATACTAAAATAAGTGGCATAACGATCATTTGAAGTAATTTCACATAACCGTTACCAATTAAGCCAAACCAAGTATTTGATTCAATAATTACTTTAGAAGTTGGCTCATAAATGAATTGTAATATAAGACCGAATAAAATTCCGACTCCTAAAGCGGTAAATACACGTTTATTAAAAGATACATGCTTACGTTGCATATAATATAATACGCCAACTAAGATGAGCATGACTGCAACGTTAATTCCGACAAGCAGTGTATTCATGTTGATTCCCCCTAATTCCAATCTGTTATATAGAATATAAGGTAATAAAACCTATAAGTCAACTAGGAAATTCCGGGATTAAAAAAAAGATGGCAAAATGCCATCTTTTAATGTCCAGCCCCAGGGACAAGTAAAAATGTCGTGTAGTATGTAAATCCTATGAAGAAAACAGTTAAATATGCCCCGAATACGTATATATACATACGCTCTGTTAATTTTAAATAGCTTAAAAGTACGAAGAAACCTGTTTGTCCTAAAAATAGTAGTGCAGCCTGTTGCATATCTCCTACGTAAAACATAACCGAGAAAATTCCAGTCCAAAAGCCGAGAACGCGAAACATGCGATCCATGCCATTTCCCTCCTTTTCTAGAAAAAGTAAAACCTCTTTTCATTATAGTTTATTTTTCTTACTATTGTAAATATTCGTTCATATAAAAAGAAGCCAATTATTATTGGCTTCTTTTTATATGAGAAATTAAATTGTTAGTTTATAATTACAAGATTTACATCCATCTAATAGACTATCATGTCGAGTTAATTCCATGTTAGGGAATAGGATTTCAAAAATTCCTTTCATCATATCTCCGTGCATGTTACAAATTTCAGTTGGATGATGAACAGCAACTTCTTTAAATGGACAATTGTGTACATCATAGAAAATTTTTGTTCCATCTGCACTTAATTCAAATGCAGGTGATAAGCCGGCTGTTGAGAAAGCTTCTTTTGCAATTTGAACTTTTTGCTCTACTGTTAAAGCATCTTCACTCACATTTAAACGTTGCATATGTTGTTGCATTAATTCGGCCCCGAATTGTTTTCCTGTTTCGTATAGCGCTTTTTCACCAGCAGCGCCAAGGCTAAGTAAAGAATTAAATGCTATTCTTGCTAACAATTGATAATCACGGAATGGAAATTGCAATTGAATAACATCTTCAGATAAGACATATAATCTGCTTGGTCTTCCGCCTTTTCCAGTTTTCTTTGTTTCCGATTTAAGCATATGAACATCTTCTAATTTAGATAAATGTAAACGTGCTACGTTTGGATGAATATCGAATTCATCTGCAATTTCTTGTACAGTTACGTAACTATGTTTTTGCGAAATATATTTATAAATGTAATAACGAGTTGGGTCAGCTAAAACACCTGTAATTTTTAAAGCTTGTTCCATGAGGATCTCCACCTTTATCACTTTATCCAAGATAATAACATTATAATACAGATAAACATGAGTATAGGTAATTTCAGACAATAATTCAGAAATTGTTCATAATTTCACAAACATATTTTCCCTTTTTGTTCTAGTGAAAATACAAAATTCCAAATTTTTATTGTGCATGTTTTCATGCTATATACATAGTAAGGAGGGAAAAGTGATGAATGGGATTGAAATTTTTGCGAATACAATTTTAAAAGAGGCGTGTAGGGTACAAGCGTCAGATTTACATATTGTGCCCCGGCAGAAGGATGTAGCGGTGCAACTACGTATAGGAAAAGATTTAATGACGAGACATTGTATTGAAAAGGAGTTTGGAGAAAAACTTGTCTCACATTTTAAATTTTTAGCATCTATGGACATAGGAGAGAAACGGAAGCCACAGAATGGTTCGTTGTATTTGCAAATTGATGGACAAGAAGTGTATTTACGCCTTTCAACACTTCCAACAGTATATCAAGAAAGTCTCGTTATTCGCCTTCATTTACAAGCATCTGTTCAGCCCTTATCACATCTTTCGTTATTTCCAAGTACGGCAGCAAAACTACTCTCATTTTTACGCTATTCACAGGGGCTACTCGTGTTTACTGGACCGACTGGTTCTGGGAAGACAACGACAATGTATGCATTATTAGAGGTAATTAGAAAAAAGAAAACACGTCGCATCATTACACTTGAAGATCCGGTTGAAAAAAGAAGTGACGATGTATTACAAATTCAAATAAATGAAAAAGCGGGTCTCACATATGAAACAGGATTAAAGGCTATTTTACGTCATGATCCAGACATTATTTTAGTCGGTGAAATCCGTGATGCAGAGACAGCAAAAATAGCTATAAGAGCAAGTTTGACAGGACATTTAGTCATGACAACGCTGCATACGAATGATGCGAAAGGAGCAATCATTCGTTTCATGGATTATGGTATAACGAGGCAAGAGATTGAACAGTCTTTATTGGCTGTAGCTGCACAGCAACTTGTCGAATTGAAGTGTCCGTTTTGCAGAGGAAAGTGCTCAACTTTATGTAAATCAATGAGGCAAGTAAGGCAAGCAAGCATCTATGAGCTGCTATATGGATATGAGTTAAAACAAGCACTTAAAGAAGCAAATGGAGAATGTGTTACTTACAAACATGAGACTTTAGAATCGTCAATACGAAAAGGATATGCTTTAGGGTTTTTAGAAGATGATGTTTATGTTTAAGAAAACTTGGAGTTTAAGTGATCAAGTAGTATTGTTGAAACGTTTAGGAGAATTATTAGAAAAAGGCTACTCTCTTTTACAAGCATTAGAATTTTTACAGTTTCAATTACCTGTAGAAAAGAAAGTACAATTGCAGCGCATGATTGAGGGGTTAAAAAATGGGAAAAGTCTACACGATTCTTTTCATCAGTTAAAGTTTCATCAGGACATGTTAAGTTATTTATTTTATGCCGAGCAACATGGTGATATTTCTTTTGCTTTGCAACAAGGAAGTGCACTTCTTTATAAGAAAGATAAGTATAGGAGAGACATGATGAAAATAATGCAGTATCCTATGTTTTTGATGTTTTTTCTACTAATCATGCTTTTTATTTTTAACCTCATCTTATTACCTCAGGTTGAAATGATTTATAGTTCGTTCGGTTCTAATACACCACTACTTACAGAAAGAATTTTAAGTGCAATAAAACTGCTACCTTACATTATTTTAACTGCTATTTTAACTGCTATTTTAACTGTTATTATTGGATGTAGTTTATATATGTTGTATTTTAGGAAACTTCCACATATTAGACAGGTAAAAATCATGCTTCGTATTCCCCTGATCAAAACATTTCTTATTTTAAAGCATTCGCATTATTTTGCTACTCAGTTGAGTGGTTTATTAAATGGTGGACTATCAGTATGTGAAGCTTTAACAATAATGATGGAGCAAAGATATCATCCGTTCTTTCAATATGAAGCGAGCCGGATTGAAAGACAATTAATTGGAGGAGAACAGTTACAATCTATCATTGCTAAAAGTGGGTATTACGAGAAAGAACTTTCTTGTGTTATTACGCATGGACACGCAAACGGCAATTTAGCGATTGAATTAGGTGACTATAGCGATCTTATTATGGAAAAGATGGAACGGAAAATTAAACATATGTTAGTTATCATTCAGCCTATTTTATTTACATGTATTGGAGGAATCGTTGTCCTTATGTATTTAGCGATGATTATGCCGATGTTTCAAATGATGAATTCTATTTAGGGGGCATTTGTATGCAGAATGAGGAAGGATTTACTCTGTTAGAGATGCTATTAGTAATGGTTGTCATAACTATATTATTACTATTAATTATTCCGAATGTAGTTACACAGCGCTCATCGGTCCAAGGAAAAGGGTGTGCAGCTTACGTGAAATCTATAGAAGCGCAAATACAAGTATATCAATTACAACATAATAAAATTCCATCGTTAAAAGAACTGACGGATGAAAAGTATATTACAACTGATAAGTGTCCGAATGGCGAATCTATTCATATTTCAGATGATGGCGCAGTATCAATTAGGGCGTTGTGAAACAACAGGGGTTTACTTTTTTAGAAATGTTACTCGTTTTATTTGCTATTTCTGTATTAAGTATAGTTACGTATTTTAGTGTTCATTCTTTATACGAGCGACAAAAAGTTGAACAATTTTTGAGACAGTTTTCAAATGATATTTTGTATATGCAGCAATTAGCGATAAATCGTCAAAAGCACTATACATTACGTTGGCATAAAGATAGAAATATGTATGCTATAAAAGAGTCAGGTACAAAGTATTATATCGTCAAGCGAGAGTATGAAGAAGATATACAAATTGATTTGCATACGTTTCCAAATCCGATGACATATAATCCAAGTGGAAATATTAATAGAGGTGGTACGATTATAATTTCGTATAGAAATTATAAATATGAAATTGTATTTCAGCTTGGAAGAGGGAGATTTACGTATCGTGAAATGTCAAAAAGGATCCATAATGGCTGAAATGATTGTATCGTTAAGTGTTTTAATGATGGCTGTATCGTTACTACTACCGCAAACAGTATTAGTTATGCAAGAAAGAAAAAATATACAAATTCGTTATAAGGCATCTGGATTATTAAAAAAGGAAGCAATTATATATATGTATGGAAATGAAGAAAAGCGAATAATAGAAAAGAATATAAATGGAATTGTGTATTACACATATTGGGGAGGCAATGAAGTTTGTACCATGTGGAGAGATGTGAAAGACAGAATGATGGAACAATGCTTTTATGTAGGAGAAAAAATAAATTAGAATTTGGTTTTTCATTAATAGAAATGATTGTATGTCTGTTTCTATTATCAATATTTTTTTTGCTCTTTCCCCGCCTACATTTCATTGGAATGGAAAATAAACAGTCAAAAGGATTAAATGATTGGGAGTGGGATGTATTTTTAGGTCAAATGCAATTGGAGTTTCGAGAAGTATCATCTGGAGAACAGCTAGCATTTGAAAATGGAGATAGTATTTTACGATTCCGATCGCGTAATGGGAGTGAAGTATCGTATGAAAAAGAGAATAGTCGTCTTATAAGAAAGGTAAATAGGCGCGGGAGGGAAGTTGTTTTACAAAATATTGGAACGGTTTCTTACAAACTAACACCTCATGTACTCATTATAAATGTGAAAGATACTAGCGGAAAAATATATGAAGGTGTAGTTATGCGATATAGTGAAATGGAAATGAATGTATGAGAGGGCAAAATGGGTTTACAATGCCTGGAACGCTCATCTTTCTTATTTTATTAACTTCTTTTTTTATATACGAAACAAATATGTTGTTTACAGATAAAAATTTTTATATAGAAATAGAACAAAAGTTTTTACTGGATGAACTGCTTAACCGATCTATTACAGATATAAAAAAAGACTTACAGCAAAAAGAAAAAGAAGGTGCATTTTTCTTTCAGTATGAAAAGGGAGAAGTGAGTGGAAATTATATCTTTGAAAATGATTTAATTCTCGTTGCATTGCAGTGTACACTCAAACAGGAAGTTTTCTATACGGTGAGCTTTCGGTATAGAAAAAAGGATGGAAAAATAGTCGATTGGATAGAAGGATAATATGTAAAAAATACGAAGAAAAACCAGGGATTTCTATTGTAAATTGAATTGATTTTTTAGAAGAAATGGATAAATATAATGATTAAAAGTTTAAATTTTCTCAAAAAAGAGAAAGGTAGAAAGAATGTGATATATTCATGCTATCCAATCATTATTTTTAGGGAGAATAGGGAAATGACAAACAACAATCAAATAGGTGAAAATAAGGAACAAACTATTTTTGATCATAAAGGAAATACGATTATGACAGAAGATAGAGAAATACACATTATTTCAAAATTCGAAGAACCTCTTATTGTCGTATTAGCAAATGTACTAAGTGATGAAGAGTGTGATGAATTGATTGAAATGTCTAAAAATAAAATGAAGCGTTCTAAAGTTGGTTCATCACGTGATGTAAATGATATTCGAACAAGTAGCGGTGCATTTTTGGAAGACAATGAACTTACTTCAAAGATTGAAAAACGAATTTCATCTATCATGAATGTTCCTGCGTCGCATGGTGAAGGATTGCACATTTTAAATTATGAAGTGGATCAACAATATAAAGCACACTATGATTATTTTGCGGAACATAGTAGATCAGCTGCTAACAATCGTATTAGTACGCTTGTAATGTACTTAAATGATGTAGAAGAAGGCGGGGAAACGTACTTCCCGAAATTAAATCTTTCTGTACACCCTAGAAAGGGAATGGCAGTATACTTTGAGTATTTTTATCAAGATCAATCACTAAATGAGCTTACGTTACACGGAGGGGCACCTGTAACGAAAGGCGAGAAATGGATTGCAACGCAGTGGGTGAGAAGAGGTACTTATAAGTAAAAGCGAGTGTTACGTTTTGTTCTTCATAGTATAAGAACAAAACGTTTTTTTATTAAACAAAGTAGCATCTTTCGTTATAATAACAATTAATAAATGACGATTGAGAGGACAGAAAATGAAATCTATATACATAACCGGCTATATGGGAGCAGGGAAAACAACAATTGGAAAAGCATTAAGTCAAGAACTTCAAATGGATGTTGTAGATACTGATCAAAAAATCGAAGAGAAGCAAGAGAAGGCAATTCGAAATATTTTTGCCGAAGAAGGCGAAACGGCTTTTCGGGAATATGAAAGCGAAATGTTACGTTCGCTACCAGTCCATAATGTCATTATTACAACTGGTGGGGGAATTATTGAACGAGCGGAAAATCGCAAGTGGATGAAAGAGAACGGAACTGTCGTGTATTTATATTGTGATCCGCACGTAATTGCAGAAAGGCTTCGTGAAGATACGACACGTCCACTATTTCAAAAGAAAGATATAGATGCATTTGTAACGAAATTTGAATCACGCCGAGCTTATTATGAAGAGGCTCATATTCATATCGATACGACAAATAAGTCTGTAAAGCAAATTATGAATGAATTAAAGGAAAAGATTAATGTATAAAAAAGTGGACATACTAATCAAGTAGAGGTGATGATAATATGTCTACTAATGATTATGTTCGCTTTGTGACGCAGCAGTTTGTGTCGTATATGGATGCTCCAAAAGAAGATCGAAAACAAAAGAAAGAACAACGCCGTGCTGAAAAAGAGCCATTTATGAATAAGTGGTTTGGTGTTATGCCGCTGAGTGCTGCTTTGTTTTACCGAAATGTAAAAAGTAAAAGAAAAAAATCAAGTTAAATTTTAGTCATATGTCTAGCAAACCAAGAATCCCCTAGTGTCGTAATACACTAGAGGATTTTTATTTACTGCACGGATTCTTGTTCTTCCGTAACGGCATGTATTTTATTGTTCACCCATACGAACCCTATTCCGATACAAATAGAAATGCCCCAGCCGACAGCGGTCATAATCGCTCTCATTTCACCGTAGCCATCTACACCAAAAACAGAGATGAAATAAATTTTTAAAAAGCTTTTTAATATAAATTGTAGCCCGAAAAATAACGTTAAATATTGCAGTGCTGGATATATACGACTATCACGATAAAGCTCACGACTTTTATCGCGGTCATGGCCTTGCAGCGCTGCAATATCTGCTGCGAAATATAACATAAGTGGTTTTTTTATAAAAATTGTACATATGACGATAATACCGAGTACGATGTGATAATATGCATCGTTCCATAACATTCGTTCAGCTGACCCAGATAATAGATCTACCGTTGTATTAGAAATGAGTGTAATTAAAATAAAGAACCCTGTCACGTTAAACTGTTTTTCTTTTTTAAAGGTATACAGTGTATAAATAATCCCCGGAACAGAGGAAAGTAACATCGCGTAATAAGGATCGATATAAGGTTTTGCAAATTTCCAAATGAGGAATGGGATTACGAGATAAAAGACAAGATCTAATATAGCTTTTTTATTTTGATTCATACAAAGCCTCCTTAAGTCATACATATATTTTATAATATAATTTCTGAAAATTGTATAAGGTTTAATGGGAAAAGAAAAAATATATCAATTTTTGAGGGATTAGTAGATTGAAAAAAATTGCCCCTAGCGTAGTAAGTTTTTTTAGTATATAATAAAGGAAACGCTTTCATTTTTAGTTTGTTCACAAAATGGACGGAAAATCACATATTTACTATCGATATGTTGCTTTATAATGAAACTAATTAAATATACATGCATACAATATTGTGAAATAAATAACATAAATAATCTATATAAATGTAAACGTTATCAAAAGAGAGAGGTGGAGACAATGAGTAAATTTTTCTTCAATCATAATCCAGCAACAGTAGAGGATGGAAGGCTTGTTAAATATGCTGAAATTATTTATGGAGAAGGTGGCCGTTCTGTATTAGAAAATTTAATGGTGAAGGCATCTATCAGATTGCGTGATCGTTATCCGAATAAATCTGACGAGCAGATCTCGAACCTAGTAAATAAAGGCATCCATGATATGTTTCAAAAATATGTGAGCGAGTAAGAGTAGCCAATGGCTGCTCTTATTTTTTTGCATAAGGATTGTAACTCTAGCTGAAAATAAACATGTATTTTGAAAAACGCAAAAAGGAGTGGGAAAGATGAGCAATGGAATTGGACGTTCGAAAGAAAATCTGCCAACTGATGCAAATCATGTGAGTGCAAAGGATCGTGCACAGCAGAAACGTATGGCACAGAAAAAACAGCAAGAGCGTAGTGGCGATAGCGAGTAGGGTAGAAAATAGCTCAAAAGAGGCTCCTTCTAAAGCAGAAGGAGCTTCTTCAAGATAGAAAATGATTCGCGGTAACATAAAAAAGGCCACCGTTAATAATTTGCACTGTAATGCGTGGTTCATATTGTTCTTGCAAGGCTTGTTTTTCAATTTCATAGCTTTCAGGAAGTTCGTCACTTTCTTCATAAAAACGGTTTAAAAGGTCTAAATCATGATTCCAACGCACTCTTGCTTCTTTCGCCCACGTATGGTCATCTTCTGCAATTATATTTTTTAAAGCGTCCTCTATACGTTGTAAACCACTTTGCGGTTTAATGATAGGCGAGAGCGTAAAACAAAAATCAGGTATTTTTGGTGTAAGTTTAATGTTAGTTAATGTTTCATGAAAGTTTGCCATCATTGTTCCAGAAATGAGATGAATACCAATTGAGTGAAGGATGTCTTTTTTTCGATCACATTGATAGGAAACTTTTATATTAATACCGAGCCAAGGGTGGAGCGGTGTATGTGTTGCCCCATTATGTCTTACATCCTCATATAAACGTATGTATGAGCCTAATTCTTTTGTCGTTTGGAAAATTTGATGTAGACGTGGTGAACCGTAGTGAATAAGCTCACCATCGTTTTCTTCATTTTCTGGATTTGTAATAAGAGTAAGGCGCATCGGATTCGGTACGCCTCCTGTTTTCTCAAGATAGTGCCAATAAAAAGGGCGATTCATTAATAATTTATCCATCTCAATTGTTAACTGTACATCTAATAAATGAGGAGAACGTTCTAAAATTTCACAGTTATTCGCCTCAAAGAAATTGTATAAGTAATTATGAATTTCATGTTGCTGCATAGCCTTGCACCTCAGCTTCATTTCGTTTCGCAAAGTCGATTATAGATGTTAAGTTTTCCATCTTAATTCTAATTTCACCTTCGCTTTTTGATTGCGCGAAAATTTCTTGAATGTGCGCGTCGATGTTTTTCATATTAATTCTCGTTAAAATTTCATCGAGTTCACCGATAACACGCTCGAATAAGTTGATTTTTTCATATAACAGTTTCAGAATATGTTCTTCAACAGTATGCTTTGTAGCTAAGTTATAAATATGAACATCATTCTTTTGACCGAGACGGTGAATACGTCCGATTCTTTGCTCAAGACGCATTGGATTCCATGGCAAATCATAATTGATCATATGGCTACAAAACTGTAAGTTAATGCCTTCTCCGCCAGCTTCCGTTGCAATTAACACTTGGGCACGATTTTGGAAAAGTTCCTTCATCCAATCTTTCTTCCCGCGTTTAAATCCGCCGCGGAATGGGACAGAAGAAATACCGTGTTGTTGTAAAAACCATTGTAAGTACATCTGTGATGCTCGGTATTCCGTGAAAATGACGACTTTATCGTCAATTTCTTTTATAAGCTCTAGAGCTTTAGTTGCTTTCGAGTTGAAAGGAATATGATTAATTTTGTCCATTAGCACATCGATATGTGGATCTTTTATATAATGTTCATTTTCTTTCTGTCTTTTTTCTACATGCTTTTTCAATGAATAGTAAACAGCCTCACGACTACTGCACGCTTCCCGTTTTAAAGTTAACGATGAGAAAGCAGATGTGAAGGCGTCTTGCCCTCGCCAATTTTCGATATCATTATATAGAGCTTGTTCTTGTTCATTAAACTCAACAAAAATTGTACGTACATGTCTCTTCGGCCAATCGATACCGGTATTATGTCGTCTATTTCGCACCATTACTTTGTTAATGAGAGCTTTTAAGTCTTCATCTGATTCGGCTGAGCGATTTTTGGAAGCGTAATATTCTTCAAAGTTGGATTGATTGCCTAAATGTCCTGGCTTTAATAAAGAAACAAGGTTAAAAATTTCATCAATCTTATTTTGAACAGGAGTAGCGGTTAGTAATAAACAAAACTTCTTTTTTAATCGTTGTGCAAATTCATAGTTTTTTGTTTTATTATTTTTCAGTTTATGTGCTTCATCGATAATAATAAGGTCATATTCTAAGTTCAACACGATATCGCGATGTGGTGAACGTTTCGCAGTATCAATTGATGATACGATTACGTCAGCTTGTTCCCACGAGTAGCTTTTCTTTTGTGCTACAGCGGGAATGAAAAACTTTGTATTCAGCTCGTATGCCCATTGTGATACGAGAGAAGCTGGGACAAGTATAAGTACCTTTTTCACAAGCCCGCGGACCATGTATTCTTTCAAAATAAGTCCAGCTTCGATTGTTTTTCCAAGACCTACTTCATCTGCTAGAATCGCTTTACCATTCATTTGTTCAATTACATTTTGAGCGACTTCTAATTGATGCGGAAGCGGTGTGAAATGGGATAAATGTTTCGGTGCTTGTAGTCCATCAAAAGTAGGAACAAGTAACGATTTTTCTGTTTCATAAGCTAAGTGATATAAATCCCAGTTTGTCCAAGGACCATCTTCATCGATTCTATTTAAAAAATTGTTTTGCCACGTCCGATCTACGGAAATATCGACATTCATTACGACTCTCCCACCTTTTATAAACTAAAGTAATTATTTTTTAATGTATGATGATTTGCCTTAAAAGAAGGCATGATTATCGTTATTAAAGGCTATACAATAGACAATAATAAAGTATTAAATCTTAAAAGCTGTATTTATTGAGTTTTAATATAAAAAATTCTAAATTATTTTTTATGCTAGAATATTGATGAAATATAGCGAATGATGTTAGGATAATGGTGTGAAATGTGTGGAATCTTTCGTATTTTATCCAAGAAAGTGATTTTTTATTTACGCTTTCATAAAAAAATATAATGAGATTCCGTATATCCTATCT
Source organism: Bacillus cereus group sp. BfR-BA-01524 (assembly GCF_022662595.1). Lineage (NCBI taxonomy): Bacteria > Bacillati > Bacillota > Bacilli > Caryophanales > Bacillaceae > Bacillus > Bacillus cereus group sp. BfR-BA-01524. The sequence continues at coordinate 25,015 of NZ_JAKUDW010000026.1, forward strand.
TTTCAGAATGAAAATGTTTAGAAAAGGGAAGCAACTTTTATTGATTTGTCAAAGCATAAGGGGGAGAGAGCATGATTACATTACAACGTACACCGTTATTTGATGTATACGCGAAGTATGGTGGGAAAACAATCGACTTCGGTGGTTGGGAATTACCAGTTCAATTTTCAAGCATTAAAGAAGAACATGAAGCTGTACGTACAGCTGCAGGTTTGTTCGATGTGTCTCATATGGGAGAAGTTGAAGTAAAAGGTGTAGATAGTTTAGCATTTTTACAACGTGTTGTTACAAATGACGTATCTACCTTAAAGGTAGGGGGCGCACAATATACAGCTATGTGCTACGAAAATGGTGGTACAGTAGATGATTTATTAATCTACAAACGTGGTGAAGAAGACTATTTATTAGTAATCAATGCATCAAATATCGAGAAAGATTACGAATGGTTAGCAAGTCATGTAATTGGCGATGCGACAGTAGTCAATGTTTCTAGTGAAGTTGCACAGCTTGCAATTCAAGGACCAAAAGCAGAAGGCATTTTACAAAAAGTTGTGTCAGAAGATTTGAAAGAAATTAAGTTCTTTAAATTTAAAAACGATATTCTTGTAGATGGAATTCCAGCACTTGTATCTCGTACAGGTTATACAGGTGAAGATGGATTCGAAATTTATTGTAAGAGTGAAGATGCTGCAAAACTTTGGGAGAAACTTCTTGAAGTTGGAGCAGAAGAAGGCTTAAAAGCATGTGGTTTAGGTGCTCGTGATACACTTCGATTCGAAGCAACATTACCACTTTATGGACAAGAATTATCAAAAGATATTACACCAATTGAAGCTGGAATTGGCTTTGCGGTAAAACCAAATAAAGAAGCAGACTTCTTTGGAAAAGAAACGTTAAAAGAGCAAAAAGACAACGGTGCGCCTCGTAAATTAGTCGGCATCGAAGTAATCGAACGTGGAATTCCTCGTACGCATTACCCTGTATTTATTGGAGAAGAAAAAGTCGGGGAAGTAACGAGTGGTACACAATCTCCAACGTTAAAGAAAAGCATTGGTTTAGCACTAATTGATGTAAAATACGCAGCAGTTGATACAGAAGTAGAAATTGAAATTCGTAATAAACGCGTCAAAGCAGTAGTTGTTCCAACACCATTTTATAAACGTTCAAAGTAACGGGGAGAGGGGTAGATTTCATGTTGCATCGTTATCTTCCAATGACAGAAGAAGACAAAAAAGAAATGTTACAAACGATCGGCGTTCAAACGATCGATGAGTTATTCTCTGATATTCCAGAGAGTGTTCGTTTTAAAGGGGATTTAAAAATTAAAGAAGCAAAATCAGAGCCAGAGCTTTTAAAAGAGTTATCTCAAATGGCTAGTAAAAATGCTAACTTAAAAGAGTACGCTTCTTTCTTAGGAGCAGGCGTATACGATCATTACGCTCCAGTAATTGTAGATCACGTTATCTCTCGCTCAGAATTTTATACAGCTTACACGCCATACCAACCAGAGATTTCACAAGGGGAATTACAAGCAATCTTTGAATTCCAAACAATGATTTGTGAATTAACAGGAATGGATGTAGCAAACTCTTCTATGTATGACGGGGGTACAGCTTTAGCTGAAGCGGCAATGTTAGCAGCTGGCCATACTCGCAAAAAGAAAATTCTTGTATCTAGCGCGGTTCATCCAGAATCAAGAGCAGTACTTGAAACGTATGCAAAAGGTCAAAATCTTGAAGTTGTTGAAATTAATCATAAAGATGGTGTAACAGATTTAGACGTATTACAAAGTGAAGTAGATGATACAGTTGCTTGTGTAATCGTTCAATATCCAAACTTCTTCGGACAAGTTGAAAAATTAGCTGATATTGAAAAAATCGTTCATCAACAAAAATCATTATTTATCGTTTCTTCAAATCCATTATCATTAGGCGCATTAACACCACCAGGGAAATTTGGTGCTGATATTGTAATCGGTGATGCACAACCATTCGGTATTCCAACGCAGTTTGGTGGACCGCACTGTGGTTACTTTGCAACAACGAAAGCATTTATGCGTAAAATTCCAGGACGTCTTGTTGGACAAACTGTAGATTCAGATGGTAAACGTGGATTTGTATTAACGTTACAAGCACGTGAACAGCATATTCGCCGTGATAAAGCGACATCTAACATTTGTTCAAACCAAGCGTTAAATGCATTAGCAGCTTCTGTTGCAATGACGGCACTTGGCAAACAAGGTGTGAAAGAAATGGCACGTCAAAACATTTCTAAAGCACAGTATGCAAAACGTCAATTTGAGGCGAAAGGCTTCACAGTAACATTTGCTGGACCATTCTTCAATGAGTTTGTTGTAGATTGCAAACGTCCAGTAAAAGAAGTAAACGATGCATTATTACAAAAGAATATTATCGGTGGTTACGATCTAGGCCGTGATTATAAAGAGCATGAAAACCATATGCTTGTAGCAGTAACAGAGCTTCGTACAAAAGAGGAAATTGACACACTTGTAAATGAAATGGGGGCTATCCAATGAAGAACCAAGACCAAGCACTTATTTTTGAAGTGACTAAAGAAGGCCGCGTAGGATATAGCTTACCCAAATTAGATGTAGAAGAAGTAAAATTAGAAGATGTATTTGAGAGCGATTATATTCGCGTTGAAGATGCAGAGCTTCCAGAAGTATCTGAACTTGATATTATGCGTCATTACACAGCGCTTTCAAACCGTAACCACGGCGTTGATTCTGGATTCTACCCACTTGGATCTTGTACGATGAAATATAATCCGAAAATTAATGAAAACGTGGCTCGTTTCGCAGGCTTTGCAAATATTCATCCACTGCAAGATGAAAAGACAGTACAAGGTGCAATGGAATTAATGTACGACTTACAAGAGCATTTAATTGAAATTACAGGTATGGATACTGTTACTTTACAACCAGCAGCTGGTGCACACGGAGAATGGACAGGTTTAATGTTAATTCGTGCATACCATGAAGCGAATGGTGACTTTAACCGTACGAAAGTAATTGTGCCTGACTCTGCTCACGGAACGAATCCAGCATCTGCAACTGTAGCTGGTTTTGAAACAATTACAGTAAAATCAAATGAAAATGGCCTTGTTGACTTAGAAGACTTAAAACGTGTTGTAAACGAAGAAACAGCAGCACTTATGTTAACAAATCCTAATACATTAGGTCTATTTGAAGAAAATATTTTAGAAATGGCAGAAATCGTCCATAATGCAGGCGGTAAATTATACTATGATGGTGCAAACTTAAATGCGGTATTAAGCCAAGCGCGCCCAGGAGATATGGGATTTGACGTTGTGCATTTAAACCTTCATAAAACATTTACAGGTCCTCACGGCGGTGGTGGCCCAGGTTCTGGTCCAGTAGGTGTGAAAGCTGATTTAATTCCGTACTTACCAAAACCGATTTTAGAAAAAACGGAAAATGGTTATCACTTCAACTACGACCGTCCAGAAGCAATTGGTCGTGTGAAACCATTCTATGGTAACTTCGGAATTAACGTTCGTGCATACACGTATATTCGCTCTATGGGTCCAGATGGCTTGCGTGCAGTAACAGAGTATGCTGTATTAAATGCGAACTATATGATGAGAAGATTAGCGCCATTCTACGATCTTCCATTCGATAGACATTGTAAGCATGAATTTGTATTATCAGGTCGTCGTCAAAAGAAACTTGGTGTACGTACATTAGATATTGCAAAACGTCTGCTTGATTTCGGTTACCATCCACCAACAATTTACTTCCCATTAAATGTGGAAGAATGTATTATGATTGAGCCGACAGAAACAGAATCAAAAGAAACATTAGATGGTTTCATTGATAAGATGATTCAAATCGCTAAAGAAGTAGAAGAAAATCCAGAAGTTGTACAAGAAGCACCGCATACGACAGTCATTAAACGTTTAGACGAAACGATGGCTGCACGTAAACCAGTTTTACGTTATGCAAAGCCAGCTCCTGTACAAGTTTGATTAGAATAACAAAAGAAGAACTCGCTACGGCGGGTTCTTTTTTTGTATGGAGAATTTGTCCCGCATTAACGGACAGTAAACTCCCAACTCAAAACTTAGCTGGTGCAAAGAAGCCAGGTGGGAGATAAACTGTCCGTAAATGCCCGATTGGTTCAACTGATAATCAGTGGGGATGAACAAAAATCCCCACTGATTAAAGTTTCACTTTATGCAGAAATAGTGAAGAAAATGTTAAAAAATTATATTTTTTGTTTCCTAATGGTGTAAAGGTGTAGTTTTATAGGTAGTTTTGTTGAAAAAGTCGGTTTGATAAAAGTATTTATTTTTGTTAGAATTTTATTGAAATTAAGAAGATGTGATGAGGAAAAAATTACTCATTTTTATGTATATGTGAAAAAACGAGCAAGACGGGGGTGAAAGTGTGGGATATCGATGTTATAGAATGGTATACCATTTAGAAAATGGAGAAACAATTAAAGATGTAAAAGAATTTTGCTATCGAGACCAAGGGAAAGTGTTAGAAAGAGTAGCAAATCGTGTAATGGATAATAGAGAAGTGACGGCGATTGATAAACAAGGAACCATCATTTCAATAGCATGTGAGGACATTGTAAAGGTGGAACTTGATTACATAACAGAAAGTTAACCTTGAGTCATATCGAATTATTCGATAAAATAAACTGTTGAATGGTGAAGTGAGAAGAGAGGAGTTTATCATGGGTAGTACAAGACACTTTTATATGTTTATCTTAGCGTTTGTTCTTGTTGTGGCATTAACGATTTATTTAATCGTTGACAGCAGCTGGTACAACACGGTTCATCCGGCATTCCTTCTGTTTATGTATATAGGAATTGCAGTAGTAAGTTTCGGAATGAGAGATGAGATGTTAGATCGCTTTGAAAAGTGATACATATACGAAAGACCAACAGGAAAATGTTGGTCTTTTTTTCTTGCCAAAAATAGGATGCTGTGTATATACTGTATATATAAGATATATACAGTATATACACACACTGGAGGAAAACATGAATATTATTATTTCGAATTCTTCCCAAGACCCTATTTATGTGCAAATAAGAAAACAATTAAGCCAGCTTATTTTAAATGGTGGTTTAAAGGGTGGAGACCAATTACCGTCTATTCGTAGCTTAGCAAAGGAATTGCAAATTAGTGTAATTACAACGAAGCGTGCGTACGAGGAGCTTGAAAAAGAAGGATATATAGAAACTGTTGCTGGGAAGGGGACTTATGTTTCACGTAAAAATAATGAACTATTAAAAGAACAGCGGCTACGTCTATTGGAAAGTAAGGCTGAAGAAATCGTAAAAGAAAGTAAAGTGTTGCAGCTTTCACTTGAAGAATTGCAGCAGATGATTGCGTGTTTATATAAGGGGGAATAAGAGATGTTAGAGCTAAAAAATGTTTGTAAAAGTTATGAAGATTTTGCAGTGGAAAATATAAGTTTTGCATTACCACGAGGATATATTATGGGGTTTGTCGGACCAAATGGTGCTGGGAAAAGTACAACGATCAAAATGATTATGAATTTAATTAGAAAAGATAGCGGCGATATAAAAATTTTTGGCAAAGACAATAAGAAAGCCGAAAAGGACATAAAACAAAATATTGGTTTTGTATATGATGAAAATCATTATTACGAAGATTTAACGTGTGAACAAATGAAACGTATTATTGCACCGTTATATAAAAAGTGGGACGAAAATCAATACCAATCGTATATGCAAAGATTGCAAGTTCCAAAGTATAAAAAAATTAAAGAGCTATCTAAAGGGATGAAAATGAAGTTTGCGATTGCCATCGCACTTTCACATCATGCAGAGTTTATCATTATGGATGAGCCGACAGCAGGATTAGATCCAGTTGTCCGAAGTGAATTACTTGATATGTTGCAAGAAATTGTAATGGAAGATGAAGTATCTGTATTATTCTCAACCCACATTACAACGGATTTAGAACGTATTGCAGATTATATTACGTTTATCAACGATGGAGAAATTATATTTACTGGTGAAAAAGATGAATTAATGGAGAACTACGTAATCGTAAAGGGAAGCAATGATTTATTAGATCGAGAAGGAAAAGAACTATTTGTTGGATTACGAAAAAATAAATTTGGTTTTGAAGGTTTAGCGAAGGATAAACAAGCAATTATCGATTGGTTTGGAAATGAGGTTGTAATAGAAAAGCCTACATTAGACGATATCATCGTTTACACTGCGAAAGGGAGAGGTGCTTATGCGTCAGCTCGTATATAAAGATTTATTCTTTTTTCGGGTAATTTGGTTAGTGAATCTTGTTATGCCCCTTTTGTTCTTTATGTTAGATGCAAGTGGTGAATTGTTATTTCCAATGAGTTGTCTATTTATAACCTTTTCATCGGTTATGACGTTAACCGTTATGGATGAAAGAAATAAAAGTGACATTGTTATAAATAGTTTACCGGTAAGTCGAAAGGATATCATAATTGCTAGATATATTTCCTGTGCAATATTCATTGTTGGTGCCATTCTCTCTACGATGTTAGTTGTTTTTCTTATAAGGGGTATTGTGGTTATTAGTGATATCGGTGTATATCATCCTAATCTATACATTGAAATTCCATGGTATGAAGTCATAAATGGAGCTGTTTATGCCACATTTTTTGTTGTCACGTTTTTCCCTAGTTATTATGGTACAAAATCGAAGGTAGTAAGAAGTATAGGATCAGCAGCATCAATAGGAGTGGGTGTAATTCTTTGGATATTTATTAGTGATGGGCTGAATGAAACAACATCTTCATTCAGTGAGTGGATTATGAATCCAGTACATATTGGTGTATTTATAGTTGGAGGAATGATATTAGCTAGTGTCTATATCGTTTCTATGTTTCTTACAATTAAAATTTATGAAACGCGTGATTTATAGAGAGGAGAATTTATATGCAACAATTGATTTTGAAGGAGTTTTTCTTACAGAAGAAGATGTTTCCTTTCTATTTTTTAATACCCATTTTATCTATTTTTAAGGATTCCGTCGAACCAATGGGGATTGCAATAGGATTATTTATAACATGTAGTACGATTATATATATTTCTTTTTATTATGAAGAGAAAAGTAAAGCGGAAAAAGTATTAGTGAGCTTGCCTATAACGAGAACAGAGATAGTTATAGCTAAATATATTGCAAGTTCATTATTTATTATGGCTGGTTTGAGTGTAACTTTTATAGTCTTAATATTAGGAAATATTTTATTGGGCAGGGATATAGTCATGCCTGGATATGCAGTATTTTCAGCAATAGTAGCAACTTTAATCTATTGTGTTGTAACGATACCCGCTAATTACATTGGAGGATATAAAGCGACTTCTGTTTTGAATGTTATTATGATTTTGCCTTTAACAGGTATGATTGGCCTTATGTGTAATATTTTTGGTGATAAAACAATTATGCTAAAAGTACTCCACTCTCAAGAGGCTACACTAGCAATGAGTGTTCTTGGTATCGGAGTATTAGTAAGTATATTCATATCAATGTTCCTCTCAATGAAAATGTTTCAGGAGGCAGAGTTATAGAAGTGACATTTTCATATTAGGAGGTGTAATACATGATTAAGCAACTAATTTTAAAAGATTTCATCATTCAATGGAAATTTTTAATTTGGTACATACTGTATCCTGTTTTCTTTTATATGGCCTTAACGGATACGGAAAATCTGTTCATAATTATGTCAGTAATTATTACAATTGGGGCAACAGTAAAAACATTTGAAGCAGATAGTAAAAATGAAAGTGAAGTCATAGTAAATAGTTTCCCAATATTGAGAAAACAAATTGTGTATGCAAAATATATAGTAGCAATTATTATTCTTTTTATAAGTGTAACGGTCGGTTGTTTCACGATGGGAATGAAGAGTGGGGTTAACTTATTTGAATTTATTGAAACGAAAATGGTTGCTAGTATTAGCTTTATTTTAGTGTATTTAAGTTTGGTTTTACCGCTATCCTTTTGGCTAGGGTATAAGAAAACTATTTTTATTGCGATTTTTATACTAATAGCACCTATGGCTGTTTCTTCTATTTTCTTTGGAATCAACCTAGAACAAATTCAACTATATAACAGCATGTTATTCGTTAGTTCAATATGCATGTTCATAGCATCTATCTTCGTTTCAGTAAAAATATATGAAAAAAGAGAATTTTAAAAGGTGCCTTAAAAAAGGCACCTTCTTCAATAACGACAATACGAGAGCAGTAGTTTATAAAAAGAAACGCTATTTGGTACATCTTTCGGAGTATGTAATATAAAGCTGAAAACGATGATGAGAATAAGAAATAGGAAAAATAAAAATAGGATTTGCTTATGTATAGAATTTTGCATATTATTCACTCCTTTTTTAGGTAGTATGTCCAAAAGAAAGGAGTGTATGAAAAATTTTAGGAGGGGAGAATGATGGACAAAAGAAAATGGTTATATAGAATAGGGGTACTTTTCGTTTCAATCGGTCTCATATTAGCAAATTTTTATTCAGACATACCATCACCGTTTCCTAATTTGCATAAAGGAATTGGTATAAGTATTGTCATAGTTGGTCTTCTTTGTCTTATTGCATCTAACTTTTATAGAAAATCTGAATGAATACGAAAAAGGACAGTTACTCTTTTTCAGAAGTACTGTCCTTTTTAAATAACTTATTCCATAGCTTGGCGATACTCCATATAATGACGATTGCAATGGAGGCAATAATGGACCAAACGATTGATATAATTTCAAGTGTCATGTTAGGAAGGAATGTGAGAATGGATACTACTTTATGAAACAACCATTCTATTATATGAAAACTTATTTGCAATAGAATGACAATCCCGAGTGTAATCCATGCTAACATTTGCTTCCCTTTTTCTTTCCACATGACATTCACCTCACGTTAGCTTAATAGTTTTAAGCCAACAGCGCCGCATAAAATGCAGCTTAAGAAAGCAAGACGACGCCAATCCGCTGATTCACGGAAAATAAGAATACCAAGAAGTGCACTACCGGCAGTTCCGATTCCAGTCCAAATCGCGTAAGCAGTTCCCATCGGTAACGTGTCCATCGCAAGAGATAAGAAAAAGAAACTTACTGCGAAGTTAGCGATTAAAATAACTTTTGGTGCCCAGCCTTTCTTTTCAGTGGCTACTTTCATAAAGAGTACACCAATAATTTCACAAATACCAGCTAGAATTAAAAATACCCAAGCCATTTTATGCGGCCTCCTTCGCTTCTTTTTCTTCTGTTACTCGTTTTAAACCAATTACTCCGAAGAAGATTAAACCAATTAATAATACTTTTACAATAGAGAAAGGTTCTCCGAAGACGAAAATCTCTGTCAGAACGATTCCGCCAGCCCCAATTCCTGTGAAGACTGCGTATACAGTGCCGACAGGTAAATCTTTATAAGCTCTAAATAATAAGACGAAACTAATTGTAATTAATAGCGCAACACCAGCCCATTCAAGTGGTGCCTCCGCTTTTTTTAGTCCAATCACCCAAAAGATTTCAATAATACCAGCGATGATTACATAAATCCATGCCATATGTCATTTCTCCTTCCTACCAGTCGTTAGGTAAAGGGCTTAAAAACGACGCATTGCAAAGGAGCAATCCGTCAGTTTGAAAGTCCGCGCCAAAATACTTTCCAAGAAGCGTCTAAACGTGTCTCAAAACGATTTAAACCTGCGTATAATAGTTCAACCATAAGACCGTCGAGTAAGCATAGAAAAGCCTCTAAGGCGTCTTTTACTTCAATGTTATGCAACTCATCTTGTTCGCTTGCTCTTTTAAATACAGGGAATAAAAGTTTTCCGACGTTTTCAATGTGTACATTTGCTTTATTAATAATTTGTTCGCGAAATGCATCAGGCGGAAAATAAGAAGTTCGTAACCAAAACATTGATTCTTCACTTTCACCAAAGCGTTTTGCATAGCCTTTTAATAATTTTAAAAGCAATTCTTCAGTGGACGAATTGGAAAAGCTTTCGATATCGCCTGTGAAGCTCTGCAAATCTTTTTGAAGAGCAGATTCTAAGCATATGAAATATAGCTCTTCTTTTCCTTTAAAGTGTGCGTAAATCGATGGTTTTTTAATCCCAACTTCTTGAGCAATATTTGCCAATGAAGTTCCTTCATAGCCGTAGCGTGCGAAATGAGAAAGTGCTACAGCTTTAATGCGGTTTGCTGTCATTTTCATCCCCTACCTACCGTTCGTTAGGTTCATTATATGAGATGAAAAATATAATGTCAATAGGTGAAGAGCTGAAAAAGAGCGTTATAGGTAACGCTCTTTTTAGACAGTCTCTCGCTCAATTAAATGGAATGAAAGTTCTTTTGCACTGCCGACAATTTGCTCGCTTTGGATCTGCTTATGGAATAAAGAAAAAGCATGTGAGCCCATTGCGAGACCGGGATGTTCAATTGTGGAAATTTCTAATGCCTTTGAAATTTCATGATTATCAAATCCAAGGATAGCAAGGTCTTCAGGTACTCGAATACCATGTTTTCGAGCCTCTGTTAATAAACCAGCTGCAACTTGATCGTTCGCTGTAAAAATAGCAGTTGGACGATTTTTCATATTTAAAATACGATGGAGTATTTGTGCTCCGTCCTGCATTGTATAGCATTGGTGGAAAATCCATTCAGGATGCAACGTTTTCCCTTCGTTACGAAGTGTATCGGCGAATGCTTTTTCACGCTCCATGGAATTTACACTTGTTTTTCTCGCTAAACAAATTCCGATTTTTTCATGGCCTTTACTTAGTAAATAGGCAGTACCGAGACGGAAGCCTTCATAATGATCTACGTAGATGGATGAAATGAGGGGATGGTTCATTTTTTCACATGAAATAATAGGGGCAAATTTTGCGAAAGGTTCGATTTGTTCCCAAGAGCTCGTTCTGGAGCAAATAATCATCCCATCAAATTGTTTCATTTTCATCATTTCAAGAACACGAATCTCTTCAAGGTTATCGTAATTTGTTTGGCATAAATTAATATGATACCCAGCTAATAATGCTTCGTTACCGATTCCTTCAATAATGGTACTGAAGTAGGGGAGGTTAATGAAAGGAAGCATAACGCCAATTGTATATGTTTTCCCTCTTATTAAATGGACAGCATTTATATTTTTTGCGTAGTTTAATTCTTCAACAGCATCTAGAACACGCTTACGCTTTTCTTCTTTTACGTAAGGGTGATTATTCAGGACACGAGAAACAGTTGATATCGATACACCAGCAGTTTTAGCAATTTGTTTTATATTGGCCATATGTATCACCTCTTTCCCTTATTATAAAGGGAAAATAATAAGAAAGAAAAAATCTTGACCTGAAAAGCTTTTCACAAACTATGGTATTAATAAGACTTCTTTTTATTCGCGTAACCTTTTCACTTGGGCGTAAGAATGATAGGGGTCTTTTTTGTTTGCAAAAAGTGTTGTCAAAATGTGTGAGAATAACGTGGAAAGTTTTCAAAGGTGGAGTTTAATGACAAAGCGAATATGAAGAGCATATCAACGCTTCGTTCGTTAAGAGAGCGGTATGAAAGGGCGGAAACAAATTGAAAAAAAGAATCATTTGTTTCGTGTTTTCTAGTTTTGTACTTAGTTCGTGTTCGTTTCAGCAAACGATGCAAGAAGAAAAACACTTTGTGGGAACAACAGGAGGAGCTATGGATCGTGTTACGGATCCTATTCCGCTAAAGGAACTTCCAAAATATTTTCCGGTGAAGTTTAAAGTTCCAACGTTTTTACCGTACGACATTACAAGTGATGTGAAGGGTGAAGTAAGAACGCTTGGGAAAAAGAACGCTGTCTTAACGATTAAATATAAACAGCAGGAGCCAGGTCGAAATGAGTATATTGAGTTAAATGTCGCGAACTTTCCTTATAGTTTTCCGGATCTCGTGGAAGAGAAGCGATTTCAAGAACAAATGAAACTGAATAATGGAACGTCTGCTTATTTTAAAAATAAAGATGATTATGAACGTGGTGACGAATTTGCTACGCTTATATGGAAAGAGAAAGGAATTGAATATCAGCTATTGTATCGGAATGTAGAAGAGAACGATAAAGAAACGATTAAGCAGAATTTATTATACATTGCGAACAAGATGAAATGAAAAAACTAGCCGATTTATTCAGCTAGTTTTTTGTATGTTATTATTTCTTTTTAATTTTGCCTGTCCAAGATTTAAATCCACCTTGTAATTGGTAGAAATCTTTGTAGCCTTGTTTTTTTAAGTATTGCGCTGCACGACCTGTACGGAATCCGCTTTGGCAATATAAGTAAACAGGTTGATCTTGACGAAGTTCTTTATGGCGAAGGCGAATTTGTGATAACGGAATGTTACGTGCACCTAAAATGTGCCCTGCGTTATATTCGTCTGTTTCACGAATATCGATAAGCTGTGCTTTACGGTAGCCAGCGCGAAATTCTTCTTCTGTAAGAGTTTTAATTAATTTTTTCTGATAGAAGTACATCCATACAGTGTAGCCGATAAATGCTACGATTACGGCTAATAAAATAATCCAAGTTGTTGACACGATTCTATCGCTCCCTTTTTTCTTATCCTACTTTCAATATTATAATGCCCATATGTATTTATGCAACAGATTCATTTGCATATAAGAAGAAATTTCGTATTCTTTCACAAATTTTGTCGAATTTGGTAGACTAGAGAATGTGAAAAATAATTGGTTATATGAGGTGCAGGATGGGAAAAGAAAAATGGTGTTATATTAACTCTGGTCAATGTTCACCGGCATTTAATATGGCGTTAGATGAATGTTTGTTAAATTGGCAAAGTGAAAAGAAAATGCCACCAACAATTCGTTTTTATGAATGGGAAGTACCAACATTAACAGTTGGATATTTTCAACGTGTTGAGAAAGATATTAATATGGATGTAGTTAACGAAAAGAAATATGGATTCGTTCGTCGTCAAACAGGCGGCAGGGGTGTACTACATGACAAAGAGTTAACGTATAGTGTTATTGTGTCTGAAGATCATCCGAATATGCCAAAAACAGTTACAGAAGCGTATCGTGTTATTTCGCAAGGCTTATTAGATGGTTTTAAGGCATTAGGGTTAGAAGCATATTATGCAGTTCCAAAAACAGAAGCAGATCGTGAAAATTTGAAAAATCCACGTTCAGGTGTATGTTTTGATGCACCATCTTGGTATGAAATTGTAGTGGAAGGAAGAAAAATTGCTGGTAGTGCTCAAACACGTCAAAAAGGTGTTATTTTACAGCATGGATCGATTCCGTTAGAAATTGATTTAGATGAACTATATGATCTATTTTTATTCCCAAATGAACGTGTGAAGGAACGTATGAAGAGTATGTTCTCTTCTAAAGCAGTAGCAATTAATGAATTAACAGACCGTACATTTACGATAGAACAGTTAATTAAAGCGTTTGAAATTGGGTTTGAAAAAGGATTGGATGTAGAACTTGTTCCATATGAATTAACAGAAGAACAGTTACATGAAGTTCAAACGTTAGCGAAAGAAAAGTATGAAAGTAATGAGTGGAATTATAAAAAATAAGAGATGGCAATTGCCACCTCTTATTTTTTTATAGTAAATTAAGTACTTTTTCTACTTTGATTCCTTTATCTTGTAAAGAACGAAGGCGACTTACAACGTCCATAATTTCTTTATCAAATGTAACGCTAATACCTTGGCTTTGTAGTTCTTCTTTTAAGCTTTCAATAGAATCATCTATGTCGATGCCAAGCTCGTAATCTTGACAAACTTCAATTGTCTTTTTCACGAGTTTAACATAATTTTCTTGTAGTTTTGAATTTGTTTCAGTCAAAGCAGGCTGCTTCGGTTTTGCAGGAGCAACCGGTGCTGTCTCTTGCTTTGTAACTGGAGTAGGGACTACTTTTTTCACAGGTGCTGGAGTAGTTAGTTCTACAGCCGCTTCTACGCTTACTGGCTTCGGTGTCGGTACCGGAGTAGGTTTAGGTGCCATAGCAGGTGTTTCCACACGCGTAACAGGCTTAGGAGCAGGTGTAATTGCTTTTGGAGCTTCTACAACTACTTCTTTTTTCGGTGCTGCTTCTACCTGTGTTTCTTCTTGCTCGGCAGCTTCTTTATTTTCTTTACTCCACATAACGCGTTCAATTTCTAGAGAAACATTGTTTTTGTTCATCGCTGTTAATGTAACTTTACCAACTTCAGCGTTTCCAGTGAAATCAACAATTTTATAAATAACACTCTTGTTCCAATCCACGTTTCCGCTCAAAAATAATTCTTCGTTACATTTCGGCGTTAAGCCCTCGATTTTAATTTCTGCGTTTACACCGTTTTCACTATATACCATAATTAGCGAAGCATTTACATCTTCGTCTGCTAACATTAGTTCACGTACCATTTTGCCGGTGCGTACTTGCGTTTTCTTCTTAACTGACATCTAATTTCTCCTCTCAAAAATTCAGTAATAATAAAAAAATCGTATAACGAAAAATAATTGCTCACGAAGATTTATGATACCGATAATAAAAGCATCACGTCAACAATTAACTTTAATTATTTTGCATTTTTCTTATTTTCTTTATGAAATTTTTCAATTTGTAAAATTAGACAGAAGAAAAAACAGCCTTTTGAAGGGCTGTTAAAAATTTGATTTTTTATATAGTAATTTATATAAAATAAAAAATAAGATAGCAATTAAAGCATTTTGCCAAAAGGTTAGATGATAAATGAGATAAGGTTGCTTTTGGAAATAAATATTTAAGAATACAGCGGAACAAAATGGAGTAGCAAATGCGAATCCAAATAGAATTCTTCTTTTCCAATTCATTTTCTGATCAAAGGAGTAACGCTTTAACAAATATAAAATAAATAGTATACCTAGTATAATTATTGAAACAGACAAAGTAGTTCCAGGGATACTAAAAACTGGGGTTAATTGTTCCGCAGTATTTCCAAAAGTTAAAATAAAAAAAGAAACAATTGCATCGATTCCAAACTGTATAACAAGAAGTAAGCTAATAGAAAATCCAATTAAAGAAGTTTTTTCTAACTTTGTTTGGGTTGGTAAAGCTGATATAAGTTCATCGCAATAAGATTGTAAATCATTACCGAAAATGTCGTAAGCACTTTTATTTTCTGCTTGTGCTTCGATAAGATGATCTAATATTTCTAGTAAAAGTTCCTCCATTTGTTGCTGAGGTACGTTTGATATTCGAAGATATACTAACATATCGCCATAAGCAGCTTCGTTTTCGGAAGTTAGAAGCTCACGTTTTTTATTATTCAATTCAACCATGTCTTGGGCATTCATCCTCATCACTCCCCCTGTAATAAGTTATTTACCGTAGTAGAAACCATTCCCCAGCTTTGTTTAAATTCTTCAAGCTGTTCTAATCCTTTATCCGTTACGTGATAATATTTTCGCTTTGGACCAAGTGAGGAGGCTTTTAATGTTCCCTCAATCAATTTTTCTTTTTGCATACGTAACAATAACGGATATATGCTTCCTTCGCTTACGAATGTAAAGCCGTGTTTATTTAATTTTGTGCTCAGTTCATATCCGTACACTTCTTCTTGTGAAATGATGTATAGGATGCAACCTTCTAGTACACCTTTTAACATTTGGCTGTGCATGATTTCACCACCTTTTACTCAGGTAACTTGCGTTGCAAGGTAGTTGTTATCCAAATTATAACATTCAGTAACTTGCAACGCAAGTTACTGAAGTGGAAAACTTTAATGAGTGTTAATTTTTTAACGTTTCTCATACTAACGAGAGGGAGGGAAGCGTATGAAACCATTTATGCCAAAACTCGTTTACTTTGAACCAAAGGCACTTGAATATCCGCTTGGAAAAGAGCTTTATGAGAAGTTTACGAAGATGGGATTAGAAATTCGTGAAACGACATCACATAATCAAATTAGAAATTTACCAGGAGAAAATGATTTGCAAAAGTATCGTAATGCAAAGGCTACACTTGTCGTTGGAGTGAGGAAGACGCTAAAGTTTGATACGTCAAAACCGTCAGCTGAATATGCAATTCCGCTCGCCACAGGGTGTATGGGACATTGTCATTATTGCTATTTGCAAACGACACTTGGGAGTAAGCCTTACGTTCGTGTGTATGTCAATCTTGATGAAATATTTGAGAAGGCAAAGCAATATATGGATGAAAGGGCACCTGAAATAACAAGATTCGAAGCGGCGTGTACATCAGACATTGTTGGGATTGATCATTTAACACATGCATTAAAGCGGACGATTGAATTCATTGGAGAAAGTGAATATGGGCGTTTACGTTTCGTTACGAAATATTCGCATGTTGATCATTTATTAGATGCAAAGCATAATGGGAAAACTCGTTTCAGGTTTAGTATAAATTCACGATATGTAATTAAAAATTTTGAACCAGGGACATCGCCGTTTGAAGAGCGAATTGAGGCGGCTCGTAAAGTAGCAGGTGCAGGTTATCCACTTGGTTTTATAGTTGCACCACTTTATATGCATGAGGGATGGGAAGAAGGATACCGCGAATTATTTGAACGACTGTACAATGCGCTGAAAGATATGTCGATACCAAATTTAACGTTTGAATTGATTCAGCATCGTTTTACGAAACCAGCGAAAAAGGTTATTCAAGAGCGTTATCCAAATACGAAGCTTGAAATGGATGAAGAGAAGCGAAAGTATAAATGGGGACGATATGGAATTGGGAAATATGTATATAAAAAAGATGATGCAGAAGTATTGGAAGAAACGATTCGAGAATATATTCATCACTTTTTTCCTGAAGCAGAAATTCAATATTTTACATGAAAGGAACTTGTATTTGAATGCAGGTTCTTTTCACTTTTGCAGATTTAGGCTCGTTTCCACCTTGTCACGTTATTCTTTCTGGTGTATCATTTTATTGATTGCTTCGTACGGAATAAGCAAAATGAAATTGGATGGAGGAAACCGATGCCTACCCCTAGTATGGAAGATTATATTGAACAAATTTATTTGTTGATTGATGAAAAGGGTTATGCCCGTGTATCTGATATTGCTGAAGCGCTTAGTGTACATCCATCCTCTGTAACAAAAATGGTACAAAAATTAGACAAAGACGAATATCTAATTTATGAAAAATATAGAGGGCTTGTATTAACATCAAAAGGTAAAAAAATCGGGGAACGTCTCGTATATCGACATGAATTGTTAGAACAGTTTATGCGCATTATCGGTGTGGATGAAAGCAAAATTTATAATGATGTAGAAGGAATTGAACATCATTTAAGTTGGGAATCAATTGACCGTATCGGTGATTTAGTACAATACTTTGAACAAGATGAGGTTCGAGTGGAAACACTTCGTGGTGTTCAAAAAGCAAATGAAGAGAAAAGTAATTAAGGGGAACGGATGGCGTTTCCTTTTTTATTTCAATTCGAAAAGGATGGGAGAATTATGAAAGCAATTATTTTTGATTTTGATGGATTAATTGTGGACACAGAAACGATATGGTTTCACTCTTTCAGAGATGCTGTTCGTGAATACGGCGGAGAGCTACCTTTAGAGGAATTTGCGAAATGCATTGGAACAACAGATGAGGTGCTTTTTGCATATTTAAATGATCAATTAAAAGAGAAGTTTAACAAAAGTGTATTAAAAGAAAAAGTGGCAACTTTACATAAAGAGAAAATGAAAATACCAGAAGCTCGTGACGGGGTAAAAGAATATTTAGAAGAAGCGAAAGAAATGGGATTGAAAATCGCACTAGCTTCTAGTTCGTCTAGAGAATGGGTTATTCATTTTTTAGAAGAGCTACAGATTCGAGAATATTTTGAAGTAATTAAAACGAGAGAAGATGTTGAGAAGGTAAAACCAGATCCAGCTCTTTATCGAGTTGCAATAGAAGAATTAGGAATTAAGCCATCTGAAGCTGTTGTATTTGAAGATTCATTAAATGGATTGAGAGCAGCAGTTGCAGCGGGATTAATGTGCGTTGTTGTACCTAATGATGTGACACGGAATTTACCATTTGAAAATCATCATCTTCGAATTGAAAGTATGAGAGAGAAAAGTTTAAAAGAAGTGCTTCAAAGTATAAAAAAAGACCGTATTTCCTAAAAGGAAGCACGGTCTTTCTTTTTGCTTTTTTTGCCTTCAATGACAGTTAAATGAGACTGTTTTCTTTTTCGTTTCAAAGTGGAAGAATCCCCTTTTTTACTTTTGTCATTAGAAGTATTTGACTTAAAGAAAGAATTGCCTAGGGGTGCTACATTTTGTTTCCCATGTTTGCGGTTCGATTGTTTTGCCGCACGCTTATATGAGCTTTGCGAATTTGCAGAACCACTGGAATTTGTAAACATCTTGTATAGCAAATAAAAGATACCGACAACAAGTAACATGTACCCGATATTTCTTAATACACCCATGGGATTTGTAATAACAGATGAAACAAGGCCGAATATTGCCAATCCGATAATAAGCACAAATATAGCGAAAGTAAACGAACGACCATTCATAAGGAACACCTCCTAAAAACATATATTGAAATTAGTATATTAACGATGAGGAAAGGAGTTGAACACCATTTTTAAATAATTATTGTTTGTTCTCTAAACGTAATAATTCTTCAAACGATGCTATTGCTACTTCCACTTGATCATCTGTTGGTTCTTTCGTTGTTAATAATTGTAGCCATAATCCAGGATATCCAAGTACGCGTAATACGGGAATATCTCGTAATCGATTTGTAAATTGCAATACTTCGAAAGAAATACCAAGTACAACTGGAATTAATAAAATTCTGTTTATAACTCGTGCCCAAAGAGGATCTGTAGGGACGAGGAAATAAACGAACATTCCAATAATGACTGTAAATATAATAAAGCTACTGCCGCATCTATAATGGAGACGAGTTTGCTTTTGAACGTTTTCTACAGTCAGAGGAAGGTTATTCTCGTAAGCATTGATTACCTTATGCTCCGCACCGTGATACTGAAATACCCGCTTAATAAGTGGGGTTAAAGAAATAAAGTATATATAGCTCAATAATAGCATGAGCTTAATGACACTTTCGACAATGATTTGCCCAGTATGAGATGGGAAAATCGGTCTCGTTAATTCAGCTAATAGTGCAGGAACTGCTGTGAAGATGACTTTACCGAATATGAAAGATAAAACGCCAACCGCTGCAACTCCTAATACCATCGTTAATTTTGATTGTTCTTCTTTTTTATTTGCAATTTGTTCATCATCTTCTGGGTGGACGTCAAATCGTTCTGAAGCGAAGTTTAAATGCTTTGCTCCATTCGCACTTGCATCCACAATAGCGGCAATCCCTCGTAAAAATGGAATTTTTTTCAGCGTAGATAATACTTTATTACGAACGCGTGGTAATCGATAAAATTCAATCGATTTATCTTTACGACGAACCGCTGTAACAGTATATTCTCTACCGCCAAACATAACTCCTTCTATGACCGCTTGCCCGCCATATATTTGTTTTGACTCTTCTGCCATGTTAACACCAACCTGTATTTGTTTCTCTCTTATGTAGAAAAAGAGGCAATTGTCATACTGGGTTCTGTCGTTTTGAAATAAGACAATCACCGAGTTTCCTTTATTTTATCGGCAAATACAAGTAGATGACAAGGGAAAATGTTATGAGAGTCGGACATTTCTTATTCTTTTTATAGACAAATTTCGCAGGATTTAAACATGCTTCAAAATAGTTTCGGGCATACTATTGAGTGGAGGTGTCGATGTGAGTCAAGAACAATTAGGAACAAGGAATTTTGTGCAGATTGGTTTGTTTGGTGGAATCTTTTGGGGCGGGATATGGTATTTCCTTCATATATTTTCATTTACGGAGGCGGGACCGAATTATTTCCTTTTACCATTTGCGTTTGGAAGTTGGAAAGAAGGTGTATGGGGCAATGTGTCAGGAATAGTGTGTATGGGACTTCTTTCAATTTTGATTGCCTTTTTGTATAAAGCATTTTTTGCGAAGTTTGAAGGGGTTATTCCAGGAATTATTTATGGGCTATTTTGGTGGGCATTGCTGTTTTTTGGGATGGGTTTAATGGCCCCTGTTATTAAAAGTGCGCTCCATTTACCAAAAGAGACAATTGTGACGACAATATGTATTTTTATATTGTATGGTGTGTTTATAGCATATTCTGTTTCTTACGCAGTAAATAGCAATAAAGTAGAACAAGAAGGGCAAGAGAAGACGAACTATTCAAATAAGTAACTCCTATGTTAAAATATTGTATAGATATTTAATATTAAGGAGTTTTAAGAATATGAAAAAGTTACTCCTCGTAAACGGTCCTAACCTAAATCGCCTCGGTGTTCGTGAGGTAAATGTATATGGGAAGGGCACGCTAGCGACACTTGAAGCAGATATGAAGCAAGAAGCAGAAACAATGGGAGTGGAGTTAGAATGTTTCCAATCGAATCATGAAGGTGCCATTATCGACATTATTCATGAAGCGGAAGATATATATGAAGGGATCATTTTAAATCCAGGAGCATTTACGCATTATAGCTATGCGATTCGTGATGCCATTGCGAGCATTTCGATTCCTGTTATTGAAGTACATATTTCTAACATTCATCAGCGTGAATCGTTCCGTCACGAATCTGTGACGGCAGCTGTTTGTGCAGGACAAATTGTTGGATTTGGTTTTTATGGCTATAAGTTAGCGTTATTTGCATTAATGGAGAAATTGAGGGAGGCATAAAGTAATGGAGAAAATTGAAAGATTACGAAGTGCGTTTGATGAGGCTGGCATTGACGGTATTTTGTTAACAAATGAACATAGTCGTAGATATATGGCTAACTTCACAGGAACAGCAGGTGTAGTTCTTATTTCAAAAGATCGTGCTCAATTTATTACAGATTTCCGTTACGTCGAGCAGGCAAGTAAACAAGCGGTTGGATATGAGATTGTACAGCACGCAGGATTGATCATTGATGAAGTGGCAAAGCAAGTGAAAGAGCTTGGAATTCAAAAGCTTGGTTTTGAGCAAGATACTCTTACATATAGTTCTTATTCAGCGCATAAGGAAGCGATTGATGCTGAATTTATCCCGACTTCTGGACTTGTAGAAAAGTTACGCTTGATAAAGACTGATTCAGAGATTAAGATATTAAAGGAAGCTGCACAGATTGCAGATGCTGCCTTTGAGCATATTCTATCATTCATTCGCCCGGGAGTATCTGAAATTGAAGTGTCAAATGAACTTGAATTTTTCATGAGAAAACAAGGAGCAACATCTTCTTCGTTTGATATTATCGTTGCTTCAGGTCTTCGTTCGGCATTACCGCACGGCGTGGCATCTGAAAAAGTGATAGAAACAGGAGATTTCGTTACATTAGACTTCGGCGCTTATTACAAAGGATATTGCTCTGATATTACTCGTACGATTGCAGTCGGTGAACCATCTGATAAATTAAAAGAAATTTATAATATCGTTTTAGAAGCACAACTACGTGGTGTGAACGGTATTAAAGCTGGTTTAACAGGTCGCGAGGCTGATGCGCTAACGCGTGACTACATAACGGAAAAAGGATATGGTGAATACTTTGGGCACTCTACTGGTCATGGAATAGGTCTTGAAATCCATGAAGCACCAGGTTTAGCGTTCCGTTCTGATACAGTACTTGAACCAGGTATGGCTGTAACAGTAGAACCAGGTATTTATATTCCAGGTATTGGCGGCGTACGTATTGAAGATGATATCATTGTGACAAGTGAAGGTAATGAAGTAATTACGAAATCACCAAAAGAACTTATTATTTTGTAATACACAGGAGGATTTTTTTACATGATTTCAGTAAACGATTTTCGTACAGGTTTAACAATTTCAGTGGACAATGCGCTTTGGCAAGTACTTGATTTCCAACACGTAAAGCCAGGTAAGGGTGCTGCATTCGTTCGTTCTAAACTACGTAACATTCGCACAGGTTCTGTTCAAGAGAAAACATTCCGTGCAGGTGAGAAAGTAGAAAAAGCACACATCGAAAACCGTCGTATGCAATACTTATACGCAAGCGGTGAGGCTCACGTATTTATGGATAACGGAACTTATGAGCAAATCGAGCTTGGTGAAAACCAAATCGAGCGCGAGCTTAAATTCCTAAAAGAAAACATGGAAGTAGCAATCATGACTTACCAAGGCGAAGTACTTGGTGTTGAACTTCCGAATACAGTTGAATTAAAAGTGTCAGAAACAGAGCCTGGTATTAAAGGTGATACTGCTTCTAACGTAACAAAACCAGCTACATTAGAAACTGGTCTTGTTGTACAAGTACCAATCTTCATTAACGAAGGCGAAATGCTTATCATCAACACTGGTGAAGGTAAATACGTCTCTCGTGCATAGTAGAAAAGCACTCGTGATAATCACGAGTGCTTTTTTTATAGGAAATAGGGTAGATAGTAAATAGTGGTTATAATAAAACTTACTAAAACAAGTGAAAGAGTAGCCATAATAGATGGAGTCAAAACAATTTGAAATGGTTTTATTTCGCCAGTCTCAACGCCAGTTAATGTTTTACTTATTGCGTGATCTGTAATGTTATTTCTATGGTTACTCATAATAATTAACCACATAATTGCAAATATTGCTAAACTACCAAGGAAAAAGGTCTCTATAAATGACCAACCGACCAACAATGAAAAAAGATAAATAAGAGCTAATTCTACTACAACGGTTAAACTAATTTTCAATGCCTTCATATTTTTCCTCCTCACTCTGTAATTCCAACCAGTTTAAAAAATTTTCACGTGACACGACATGCAGAGAGCAAGATGACTTTACTTCTTTCTCTAGTGCAGCATGTTCGTCTGGAAACTTGTTTTCCACATGCAATGAAATATAAGGTAGTTTTTCTTGTGTTTTTAACGAGCGGATATTATTCGTTTTAGCACCAGCAAATACGTAGGAAAGTTGTAAGTCTAAAAAAGCGATTTTAAAGATTTCTTTTTTAGCAGCCTCGTTATAGCCTTTTCCCCAGTACGGATAGCCGAGCCAACTACCAATGTGAGATTGCTTCTTCTCATTATTAATATGTTTAAGTGTGGTGAGGCCAATTATTTCATTATCTTCATTCACAATCATTCTCGATAATGATTTCTTTTGATGTTCTTCTTCTATTGCGAAAAGAAGAAATGTTTTCGTGTCTTCGATGTTTTCTACCGTTAGCCCTAATGCATTTTTTATATGTGGATCACTTGATAGCTCGAAAATCACATTTGTATAGCATAAATCTAGTGGTAATAAAGTGACGTGCTGTATGGCTTATACCCCTTTTAAACTAAATATACCATAATATACCATAAAATAATATGAATATTCAGATTAAAATGCAGACTTTAGAGAAAAGTTATGTTTTTGCTTCTGAAATAGACAACCTCTGCATATGGTTGTACAAATATATTCTTTTTTAGAATATGAAGTTAGTAACTGTTACGGGAGAAGGTGGAAGAATGAAACAGTGGCTAGCGGCAATGGAAACATCCGTGCTTGTTATGGGAGCACTTCGATTATTTTCAGGTAGTGCGGAGATATTTGCTGCTTTGCTTATGCTTTATGTGAATGATGCGAAGAAAGCGTTGTTTATAAATGGTATGTTAGCGTTTGTTGGACCTACCGTATTAATTTTAACAATGACAATTGGGATAGCGAGTGTAGCAAGTGAAATTTCTTTCTTGAAGCTCTTTTTTCTAGCGCTTGGAATTTGCTGTATTTTTATCGCATTACTGAAATAGTAAGTCGAGTATAGTGGGGAGAAGCCGATGAAAGAGGTATTAGAAGTTTTACCAAAAACGATGAAGTACTTAATTGAAGAATGTAAGCAATACGATGCTTTAGAGGAAATTCGTGTTCGAATTGGAAGACCGCTAGAGTGCATTGCACATGGAAAGGTATTTTTTTATGACTATATCACTACTGCAGAGGATGCTATTTACTTATTGAATAAGTTAAGTCAATTCTCAATTTATACGATGGAAGAGGAATTAAAACGTGGGTATGTGACGCTTCGCGGGGGGCATAGAATCGGGTTAGCGGGAAAAGTCATTACAGAAAAAAGCGCAGTGAAAATGATTCGTGATGTCTCTTCCTTTAATATTCGTATCGCTCGTCAAAAAATAGGAATTGCTGAACCGCTTTTGCCATATTTGTATGAAACAAGATGGTTAAACACGATGGTAATTGGCCCTCCACAAACGGGAAAAACGACACTTTTAAGAGATGTGGCACGCTGCATGAGTCAAGGGGTAAGTGCTTCGGAAATTCCTTCCTGTAAAGTGGGGATTGTTGATGAACGGTCAGAAATTGCTGGCTGTGTGAAAGGAATCCCGCAATATGATTTTGGCACACGAGTCGATGTGTTAGACGCATGTCCAAAGGCTGAAGGAATGATGATGATGATTCGTTCTATGAGTCCTGATATTTTGATCGTAGATGAAATTGGCCGTAAAGAAGATAGTGAAGCAATTATGGAAGCGGTGCATGCAGGTGTTCAGCTTTTTATAAGTGCACACGGATTTTCCTATGAAGATGTTGTAAAGCGGCCATCACTAAAAGCGGTGCTGGAACTTGGCGTGTTTGACAGGTTTGTGGAATTGTCAAAAGCGAGAGGTCCAGGAACGATAATGCAAGTGAAAGATAGAGCTGGAAAACCAGTACTACCTCATAAAAAGGCAGAAGGCGTATGGTGAAAATATTTGGTGCGGTATTAATAGTTGCTGTCAGCACCTTTTTCGGATTTTCATACGCTAAAAGGTACAGTGAGAGACCGCGGCAACTTAGGTTATTAAAGGCGGCATTACAATCATTAGAAGCAGAAATTATGTATGGACACACACCTTTATCTGAAGCGGCCGAGCGATTAGTGAAACAAATGCCGAAGCCATTAAATTGGATATTTCAAAGTTTCGCTAAAAGACTAGAAAGTGGAGAACAAACAGTAAGAGAAGCGTGGATAGATAGTTTGAAAGAGAACTGGAAGTTAACCGCATTTCAACAAACTGAGTATGAAATACTGCAGCAATTTGGTGAAACGCTCGGGCAACATGATCGTGAATCACAACAAAAACATATTCGCTTATGTATTACACATTTGGAGAGAGAAGAAGGAGAAGCGAAAGCATTACAACTGCAATACGAAAAAATGATCAAGAGCTTAGGGGTACTAGCAGGGCTACTTATTGTAATTTTACTGCTATAGGGGGGAGAAAGGCGATGTCCATTGATGTTGGATTAATATTTCAAATCGCCGGAATCGGCATTGTTTTAGCTTTCATTCATACTGTACTAAAAGAATTAAAGCGGGAGGATATTGCAAATTGGGTTATCCTTGTCGGTTTTGTCGTCATTTTATTTCATGTTGCATTTTTAATTAATACGCTATTTGACAAGATTAAAAGTGTCTTTCTCTTCCAGTAAAGGAGGCGGTTCGAATCGAAATTATACAAATTGTCGGATTAGGCCTCGTTGCTACGTTTTTAGCTGCTGTTTTGAATCAGCATAAATCTAGTATTACATCTTTATTTATTGTGTTCGTAGGTAGCGTGATGTTTCTTATTTTAATCGATCAAATTCATTCTATTTTACAAATGATTGAGAGAGTAGCAAGTGAAGCGAAAGTTAGTAACGTCTACGTGGAAACGTTACTAAAGATTATTGGAATTGCTTATATTGCTGAGTTTGGAGCCCAAATTACAAAAGATGCTGGTCAAGGTGCCATCGCTTCGAAAATTG
This sequence comes from Bacillus cereus group sp. BfR-BA-01524, assembly GCF_022662595.1. Classification (NCBI taxonomy): domain Bacteria; kingdom Bacillati; phylum Bacillota; class Bacilli; order Caryophanales; family Bacillaceae; genus Bacillus; species Bacillus cereus group sp. BfR-BA-01524. The sequence continues at coordinate 50,799 of NZ_JAKUDW010000026.1, forward strand.
AACTTGCTGGGAAAATCTTAATTCTCGTTATGGCGATTCCTATTTTGACGGTTGTAATTGAAACTATTCTCGGATTTTTACCGACGGGATAAGGGGGAGTGAATGTTGAGGAGGTTTGGAGCTAAGCTGCTATTTGCTTGCTTCCTTTTCTTTTCTTTACCGGTTGTTGTACAAGCTTCTCCTGTAGAAACAAACGTCGTTGATCAACAATTGGATAAGCTCGGAATTGAAGATGTGAAGCAATTTTGGGACGGGCTTGTTACAAAATATGGAGGCTATTTGCCAGAGAGTCAAAAAGGGAGCTTTATGGAGTTTGTAAAGGGAGAAAAAGAATTCTCTCTAAAAGAGTGGATGATAGGGTTATTAAAATATTTATTTCATGAGCTTGCTGCTAATGGAAAACTGCTTGGCACACTTATTATGCTCACAATTTTTAGTGCATTGTTGCAATCACTGCAATCCGCTTTTTCAAAAAGTAGCGTAAGTAAAATTGCTGATGCTGTTGTATATATGGTACTTATTATTTTTGCTTTAAATAGTTTTTATGTCGTTATGACATATGCAAGAGAAACGATACAAACAATGGTAGATTTCATATTAGCGTTATTGCCAATTTTGCTGGCGCTTATAGCAACTGGGGGCGGGGTTGTATCTGTATCATTTTTTCATCCGGTTATCATTTTCTTAATGAATACGAGTGGGCTTCTTATGAATTATATCGTTCTACCACTTTTATTACTGGCAACGATATTAAGTATTGTAAGTACAATGAGTGATCAATATAAAGTGACGAAATTATCCAAGCTTCTGCAAAACGTTAGCGTAGGGATTATCGGTGTCTTTTTAACAATTTTTTTAGGAGTATTATCTGTACAAGGAACAGCAACAGCCGTTGCTGATGGAATAGCTGTGAAAACTGCTAAATTTGTAACAGGAAACTTCATTCCAGTAGTTGGAAGGATGTTTACGGAAGCGGCAGATACTGTTATTAGCGCATCAGGATTATTGAAAAACACAGTCGGAATTATTGGGCTCGTCATTTTATGTTTAATTGTTGCTTTTCCAGCGATTCAAATTTTCTGTATCGCATTTATTTATAAATTCGCAGCAGCAGTATTGCAACCGGTTGGCGGCGGAGCAATTATTCAATGCTTAGACATTATTGGACGAAGTATCATTTACGTATTTGCTTGCTTAGCTATCGTATCATTTATGTTCTTTTTAAGTATTACAATTATTATTGCTGCGGGGAATATTACACTTATGATGCGGTAGGAGGTGAAGAGTATGCAATTTGTTACAGAGTGGATCAGAAATATTATCGTTTTTTTGCTCTTAGCGACAATGCTTCATCTTATTCTTCCAAATTCGAATTTGCAAAAGTACGTTAAATTCGTTGTAAGTCTTTTGTTAGTTGTATTAATTTTAACGCCTCTTTTTAAACTATTGCAGACAGATGTAAATGAAGTAATTGCAAATTTTAATGAAGAAAAGTACGTAGCAGAAGGATCTGTAAAAAATTCAATAGATTCGAAGAAAAAAGAAATACAAGCTCTAACACGTGCATATAGTTTAGAAGAGATGGCTACCAAAATGAAAAAAGAAGTAGGAAAAGAGTTTGAGAAAAAGTATGGTATGACTGTCTCTGAAATACAAATAGTCGCAGCAGAAAATATAGAAGAAGTAAAGTCAGCGAAAGATATTCAATCTGTTGTTGTGACGTTGAAAGAAAAAGAACGTAGTAAAAATGATGCAATCGAAACAGTAAAGCCAATTGAAATTAACACGAAAGAGCCTCCAAAAAAAGTGGAAGAAACGAATGTAGAAATGAAAGATTTCTTTTCAAGCAGGTGGCAACTAGAGGGTAAACAAATCCAAGTTCAAATGGAAGGGAGGACAGGTAGAGTAAATGGACAATAAAGATAAAAATTCGAAATTCTCATTTTTTCGAAACTTATTAAATGGGGATCAAAAAGAAAGCAACGAGAAGGGTAAAAAGGTAACACCTAAGTTTTTACTTGTCCTACTCATACTTGGAATTTTGCTTATGTTTTCTAGTAATTTCTTTGCGGGTAAAAAAGAAGAAGTACCTGTATTTAAAGAACAAAAAACTCAAAACCAAGAAAAAGACGTACCAACTTTCGGACAAAAAAATAATGATAGTATGTCAAATGTAGAAAAATATGAAAAAGCGTATGAACAAGAATTAAAAGCTGCTTTAGAAGAAATAGCAGGAGTAAAAGACGTAACGATTAAAGTGAATTTAGATTCATCTGAAGAAAAAATTTTAGAAAAAAATACAGTGAAACGCTCACAAACAACAGGTGAAACAGATAAAACAGGCGGTAAGAGAGAAGTAGAGGACGAGTCTCTTGATGAAAAGACTGTCATTATACGTGAAGGGGATAAAGAAACTCCTGTTGTTTTACGAACAGAGAAGCCGAAAGTACGTGGTGTTCTTGTCGTAGCAAAGGGAGTGGATAATATACAAGTTAAAGCAATGGTAAAAGAAGCTGTGATAAGGCTGCTAGATGTACCGGCCCATCGCGTTTCAGTTTCACCGAAAAATTGATAGGGAGGAAATAAAGTGTTAAAAAAACAAACAGTTTGGCTATTAACGATGTTAAGTTTAGTTGTTGTACTATCGGTGTATTACGTGACAACTCCTGACAAAATGAATACAGCATCGCCAGCAACAGGTGAAAAGATTGGGCAAGAAAAACAAGGTACTGATAAAGCAGTAACAAACGAAGCACCTAAAGAAACTCCGAAAAAAGAAAATACAAGCAAGGAAACAACGAATAAAGAAACAGACAAAAAAGAAAATACTAAAAAAGAAACAAGTAAAAAAGAGGGCAATGTATCAGTTCAATCAAGTGATGAGAATTTCACAGCTTTACGTATGCAAATGGAAGATCAACGTAGTGAAGCGAAAGCAAAATTACAAGAAGTGATGAATTCTTCGAAATCTTCAGCAACAGAAAAGAGTAAAGCGAAAGATAACTTTGATGCAATCACTACAATGGAAACGAAGCAAGAATTACTTGAGACAGTAATTAAATCTCAAGGAGGATATCCAGATGCTCTTGTAAGAGCTGATGGTACTGATATTAGAGTAACGGTTAAAGCGGCAAAACATTCACAGAAAGAAGCAAATAAAATTATTCAACTTGTAAGAAGTGAAGGCGGATCAAAAGATGTAGGTGTGAAATTTGATCCACCGGCGAAATAAGTGAAACTTTAATCCGTAGGGGGTTCCTTGCGGATTATTACTTTTTACTAAGCAAAGGGTATGCAAATAGTAAAATAGAGTATGTAAGTAAACGTGTGGATAGAAAAAAGCTATCATTTTCGATAGCTTTTTTCTATTTCGTCTTTGTAATTATTTTTACTATGTTCAACTCGGAATGGAGAAACACGTTGTGAGTAAAAGATTAATGGTTCATGGTACTGATGATTACTTTTTCCGGATTTGACGTGGATGCAAAGAACACATGCCCAAACGATTACGGCAGGTAAAAAGAGAATGAGCCATATCATATTTCCACACCTCGACACAATATATTTTCTACACTTTGAACATACTATTCTTATATGAAGGAATGATGAACGGCGTGTAAACAAAAAAATAATATTTGGTAAAAATATGTTATTGACTATAGGTGTGGTGAAGAGTGGAGAGGGAATGGCATGTTTGCTGTGTAACGTTTTGCTAAAGTAGTGAATGTTTTTTAAGAAGTGGTCTTGCCAATTTCATGTGAAACTTGGTATTATTACTAGGTATTAAATTTTTATTGGAATAATATTTTTACAGGAGTTTCGATTTATTATAAAGAAATATAAATTGGAATGTTTAAAAAATTTATCGTAAGATGGAAATAGTAAATATTTCTATTAGTTAATGAAATATATTTTCTAATAGAATACATCGTATTTTTACAGTCAATCTAGTTTTCGTGACGAGAATCTGTAAAAACGGGACAAACAAGAGTATGGGAGTGGATTTTACATGTTTAAAATTCAAGAAGTTCGTGAATTAATTAAATTAATTGATAGCTCTAATATTGATGAATTTGAATACAAAAAAGACGGTACAACAATCAAAATGAAAAAGCGTGGTAATGAAGTTGTTGCTGTGCAAGCACCTGCAGCAAAACAAGCTATGCAACCAGTAGCGCCTGTTGAAGTTGAAACGACAGTAGCAGCAGCGCAAGCAGAAGCACCAAAACAAGAAGAGAAGAAAACTGTGCAAGATGAAAATCTACATAAGATCACATCACCGATGGTAGGTACATTCTATTCTTCTTCTTCGCCTGATACACCTCCATATGTAAGTGTTGGGGATAGAGTATCGAAAGATTCTATCGTATGTATTGTCGAGGCTATGAAGTTATTTAACGAAATTGATGCTGATGTAGAGGGCGAAATTGTTGAAATTCTTGTTAATAACGGACAGCTTGTTGAATATGGACAACCGCTATTTCTTGTAAAAGCGTAATAAGGGAGTCTTTGTGATGATAAAAAAAGTATTAATAGCCAATCGTGGGGAAATTGCTGTACGAATTATTCGTGCTTGTAAAGAAATGGATATTGAAACAGTTGCAATTTATTCAGAAGCAGATAAAGAGTCACTTCACGTACAGATTGCAGACGAGGCGTATTGTGTAGGACCAACGATTTCGAAAGAAAGCTATTTAAATTTGACGAACATTATTAGCGTTGCGAAGTTAACAGGCTGCGATGCTATTCATCCGGGATACGGATTTTTAGCAGAGAATGCAGATTTCGCAGAGTTATGCCGTGAATGTAACTTGATTTTTATCGGTCCAAGTCCAGAAGCTATTTCAAAGATGGGCACAAAAGACGTTGCTCGTGATACAATGAAAGAAGCAGGGGTTCCGATTGTACCAGGTTCACAAGGGATTATTAAAAATACCGAAGAAGCGATCGAGCTTGCTAATCAAATTGGATATCCAGTTATTATTAAAGCGACTGCAGGTGGCGGCGGAAAAGGTATTCGTGTTGCACGCCATGAAGAAGAGCTTATAAAAGGAATTCAAATTACACAACAAGAAGCTAGTACCGCTTTTGGGAACCCTGGTGTATACTTAGAAAAGTACGTTGAAGATTTCCGCCATGTTGAGATTCAAATAATGGCAGATACACACGGAAATGCCATTCATTTAGGAGAGCGTGATTGTACAATTCAGCGCCGTTTGCAAAAACTATTAGAAGAAAGTCCATCACCTGCACTTGATGAAGATATTCGCAAGCAGATGGGCGAAGCGGCAGTTAAAGCGGCGGTAGCGGTTGATTATACAGGTGCTGGTACGGTTGAGTTTATTTATGAATATAAAACGAAAACCTTTTATTTCATGGAGATGAATACGAGAATTCAGGTTGAGCATCCGGTTACTGAAATGGTAACGGGAATGGACTTAATTAAAGAACAAATTCTTGTTGCTTCAGGAGAAAAGTTATCGTTACAGCAAGAAGAAGTACAATTTAATGGTTGGGCAATTGAATGTCGAATTAATGCGGAAAACCCTGCCAAAAAATTTATGCCATCTCCAGGTAAAGTAGAAATGTACTTACCACCAGGAGGATTTGGTATTCGCGTCGATTCAGCTGTATATCCGGGATATTCAATCCCACCTTTCTATGATTCGATGGTTGCTAAATTAATTGTTCACGGAAAAACACGTGAAGAGGCAATTGCAAAAATGAAGCGCGCACTTAGTGAATTTGTCATTGAAGGCGTACATACAACAATCCCGTTCCATTTGCAATTGCTAGATCATCCTGATTTTGTAAAAGGTGAGTTTAATACGAAATTTTTGGAAGAGCATGAACTTGTGACGCAGTGATACATTAAAGGAGGTTTTTTTCATGGCTGAACATATGTTAGATATGGGTCAAGATACAACTCTTGGTAAAGTAGAAATTGCACCAGAAGTAATTGAAGTAATTGCAGGTATTGCAGCTGCTGAAGTAGAAGGTGTAGCGGCAATGCGCGGTAATTTTGCTACAGATGTTGTTGAGAAGTTAGGTAAGAAAAATCACGGTAAAGGTGTAAAGGTTGAATTAGCAAACGAAGATATTATTGTTGACCTTTATGTTGTAATGTATTTTGGTGTAGCAATTCCAGTTGTTGCACAAAAGATTCAAGACAATATTCGCCAAGCACTCTTTACAATGACAGGACTTGAGCCAAAAGAAGTGAATGTTCACATCGTTGGCGTAACATTCGAAACACAAAAAACAGAAATCGAACCAGTGTAAGAATGAAAAGGTGCCTAGTAACATAGGCATCTTTTTTATCGTTTCATTTCTTCACAAATTACAACCCTCTAATTATTATACTATTTCAAAAAATAAGAAATAAACAAGGAGATGTGTCGTTTTTCCAAAAAACGTACATTGTGATAAGATATGGAACTTGAAGTTAATCTTTTTATTATTTTTCAGCCTTGTAACCCGTGTGTGAAACGATAAATTGTGTTATTATCATTGTATTATAAGGTTGGAAAATCAATGAAAACTGTAAGAGTAAGTGAATTGACGGCTTATAAATTATAATAATATAACAAAGTATAAGGAAAGACTTGAAGCATAAAGGAGAGTTACAATGAAACGTAGGACGGCTAGAGAAAGAGCAATGCAAGCATTATACCAAATGGATATTACAGGTGAATTAGAACCGAAAGTAGCAGTGGAAAACACGCTAGATGAAGGCGAAGAAACAAATGAGTTTCTAGAGTCACTTGTAGTAGGTTTTGTAGAAAATAAAGAAGCAATTGATGAAGCGATTCGTCAAAACTTAAAAAAGTGGAAGCTTGAGCGTATTAGTATTGTTGATCGCAGTATTTTACGTGTAGCTGTGTATGAAATGAAATACATGGAAGAAATTCCACACAACGTAACAATTAACGAAGCAATTGAAATTGCTAAAACATTTGGGGATGAGGAATCTCGTCGTTTTATTAACGGCGTTTTATCTAATATAAAAGATACACTGTAAATTCTTTAAGGGGGAATCTTAAAATGGTAGCAGTAATCATCAAAGGAAATGAAGTTGCGGAGAAAAAACGAGCACAATTAACAGAAGAAGTTGTGAAGTTGAAAGAGCAAGGTATTGTACCAGGATTAGCAGTTATTTTAGTTGGAGAAGATCCAGCATCTCGTTCTTATGTGAAAGGAAAAGAAAAAGGCTGTGAACAAGTAGGGATTTACTCAGAGCTAATTGAACTTCCTGAAACAATTACTGAGGAACGTTTGCTTGCTGAAATCGATCGCTTAAATGGCGATGACCGTATTAATGGCATATTAGTGCAATTACCTTTACCAAAACATATTGAAGAAAAAGCTATCATTGAAAGAATTTCACCAGAAAAGGATGTAGACGGATTTCACCCAATCAGCGTGGGACGTATGATGACGGGACAAGATACATTCCTTCCATGTACACCGCATGGTATTGTAGAATTAGTAAAAGAAACAAATCTTGATATTTCTGGAAAACATGTAGTAGTAATTGGAAGAAGTAATATTGTCGGTAAACCAGTGGGGCAATTGTTTTTAAATGAAAATGCAACTGTCACATATTGTCATTCTAAGACGCAAAATATGAAAGAGTTATCTAAGTTAGCTGATATTTTAATCGTAGCTGTTGGACGACCTAAAATGATAACAGCGGATTATATTAAAGAAGGAGCGGTTGTAATTGACGTTGGTGTTAACCGTTTAGAAACAGGAAAACTTTGTGGTGATGTTGACTTTGACAACGTGTTAGATGTTGCGGGTTACATTACACCTGTGCCAAAGGGTGTTGGTCCAATGACAATCACAATGCTTCTTCATAATACTGTTGAATCTGCAAAACGTGAAGGTGTCGTTTGTAAATAATTTGAGTCGGCTATGAGGAGAGAGAAATGGAGAAGCAATATTTAACCGTTACAGCGTTAACACGCTATATAAAAACAAAAATAGAATATGATCCGCATTTGCAGTCTGTTTGGTTAAAAGGTGAAATTTCCAACTTTAAAAATCATAGCCGTGGCCACATGTATTTTACATTGAAAGATGAAAATGCAAGAATCGCAGCGGTTATGTTTGCGGGTCATAATCGTAATATTAAATTCAAACCTGAAAATGGGATGAAGGTACTCGTGAAAGGGAAAATCTCTGTTTACGAGGCGAGTGGTTCTTATCAAATTTATATTCAAGACATGCAGCCTGACGGAGTCGGAAATTTACATTTAGCGTACGAACAGTTAAAAGTTCGTTTAGAAGAAGAAGGACTTTTTTCTCAAGTTTATAAAAAAACAATTCCTCCTTACGCTAAAACAATAGGTGTGATTACGTCGCCAACAGGAGCAGCGATTCGTGATATTATAACAACGATTAAACGTCGTTATCCAATTGGGAATGTTATTGTATTTCCGGTACTTGTACAAGGGGAGTCAGCGGCTCCCTCGATTGTACAAGCGATTCGTACAGCGAATGAAATGGGAGAGATAGATGTACTAATCGTTGGTCGTGGTGGAGGTTCTATTGAGGAATTATGGGCTTTCAATGAGGAAATGGTTGCAAGAGCAATCTTTAAGAGTGAAATTCCTATTATTTCGGCAGTAGGCCATGAAACGGATTTTACAATCGCAGATTTTGTTGCAGATTTACGCGCGCCAACACCGACTGCAGCAGCTGAGCTAGCAGCACCTAACATTATAGAGTTACAAGAAAAGGTATTACAAAGAACTCTGAGATTGCAAAGAGCAATGAAAGAGTTAGTACATAAAAAAGAAGAAAAACTACAAGTGTTGCAAAAATCGTATGCGTTCCGTTATCCAAGACAAGTATATGAGCAAAAGGAAGAGCAATTAGATAGAGCGCTAGAACAGCTTGTTTTAGCGAAAGAGCGCTATATTGATAAAAAGGTGAATCAGTTAAAGCAACTTTCATTTTATTTAGAGAAGCACCACCCATCTCAAAAAATTATGCAAACGAAGGTAGCTGTTGAAACGTTGCAAAAGCAATTACAACGTGAAATGCAAACGTTACTTCAAACGAAAGAATTTGCTTTTGTAAGAGCTGCTCAAAAACTTGAAGCGTTAAGTCCGCTTAAAGTAATGATGAGAGGGTACGGGCTTGTATATGATGAAGAGAAGCAAGTGTTAAAAAGTGTGAAAGATGTAAGTCTTGGAGATGCTGTTTCAGTTCAATTACAAGATGGAATACTAGATTGTAGTGTATCAGGCATAGAGGAGCGTGAATTGAATAATGGAAAATAAATTAAGCTTTGAAGAGGCAATTTCGCAACTTGAGCATCTTGTTTCTAAGCTAGAACAAGGTGACGTACCTTTAGAAGAAGCGATTTCTTATTTTAAAGAGGGTATGGAATTATCTAAGCTTTGTGATGAGAAGTTGAAGAATGTACAAGAACAAATGGCAGTTATTCTTGGGGAAGATGGAGAGCTTGAACCGTTTACTGCTTTAGGAGATGAAGCATAGTGACGATTGCTTTTGATACTTTTTTGAAGGAAAGTAAAACTTTCGTAGAAGAGAAACTTGTAAGCTATGCAAATGAATTACAATGTCCAAATGTACTTCGTGAAGCGATGGCATATTCTTTGGAAGCGGGTGGAAAACGTCTCCGCCCGTTACTTTTGTTTGCAACATTACAAGCGTTTGGGAAAGAAAGAAATCTTGGAGTAGGTGCAGCTTGTGCTCTTGAAATGATTCATACATATTCGTTAGTTCATGACGATTTACCTTGTATGGATGATGATGATTTAAGAAGAGGAAAGCCCACAAATCACAAAGTATTTGGTGAAGCGATGGCAGTTTTAGCAGGAGATGGCTTATTGACGTATGCTTTTCAAGTTATTATGGCATATGAACAAAAAGAAATTTCAGCCGAAAAAAAAGTAAGACTTGTACTTGAACTTGCAAAAGCAGCAGGACCAGAAGGAATGGTTGGCGGACAAGTGGCAGATATGGAAGCTGAAGGGAAACGCCTTACGATTGATGAATTGGAGTACATCCATAAACATAAGACCGGAAAACTGCTTGAATTTGCTGTACTTGCGGGTGCGATACTTTCTGATGCGACAGAAGAGCAAGAAGAAAGGTTGCTTACGTTTGCCAAATATATCGGTCTAGCTTTCCAAATTCGAGATGATATTTTAGATGTCGAAGGAACCGAAGAAGAGATTGGAAAACCGATTGGTAGCGATCTTTCTAATGAAAAGAGCACATATACGACGTTGTTTACTGTAGATAGAGCAAAGGATATTTTAGAAGAAACAATTGCAGAAGCAAAAGGTGCGATTAGCTCCTTGCAATTACAAGATGAATATTTACTATCTATTTGCGATTTGATTGCAAAACGTAATAACTAATATAACAGCGTTTTCATTTGTTGAGTCATTCATCATTTTATGATATAAATGTAGGAAAAGGTTTTTCTTTTCTTGTTATTGGCAAAAATATATGTAGATTACATTGCCGTTATCACTTCGTGTTAGCGGCTATTTTTTTCATCGCCTAAAGAAATATGGTTTATAATAGGATTAAGGCGCAATAGACTGGTTAATAGCGGGACAAGACGAAAAATAGAAAAGAGAATTTCTTGTTTTGTGTAAATGTTTTTTATAATATTTGACATGTTGACAGATTATGAAATGAAAGTGAGTGATCCATGTGGATCTAACGCAAATTCAAAACCCTAGTTTTTTGAAAGATATGTCTATCAGTGAACTAGAGGGATTGAGTGAGGATATTCGTAAGTTTTTAATTGAAGAGCTCTCTCAAACAGGTGGACATATTGCACCTAATTTAGGTGTAGTAGAACTCACAATTGCTCTGCATAAATTATTTGATAGCCCGCAAGATAAATTTTTATGGGATGTAGGACATCAATCCTATGTACATAAAATTTTAACTGGACGCGCGAAAGAGTTTGGTACATTAAGGCAATATCAAGGTCTATGTGGTTTTCCGAAACGTTGCGAAAGTGAGCACGATGTATGGGAAACTGGTCATAGTTCAACATCGTTATCGGCTGCAATGGGAATGGCTCTGGCACGTGATTTAAAGAAAACGAAAGAATATGTTATACCAATTATTGGGGATGGTGCTTTAACAGGCGGAATGGCTTTAGAGGCATTGAACCATATTGGACATGAAAAAACAGACATGATTGTTATTTTGAATGATAATGAAATGTCGATTGCACCAAACGTTGGTGCGCTTCATAATGTACTCGGTCGTTTACGTACAGCAGGAAAATATCACTGGGTAAAAGATGAATTAGAGTATATATTAAAGAAAATCCCAGCAGTTGGTGGGAAAGTGGCTGCGACAGCAGAGAAAATAAAAGATAGTCTTAAATATTTACTAGTATCTGGTGTCTTTTTCGAAGAGTTAGGCTTTACATATTTAGGTCCAGTCGATGGGCATGATTATGAAAAGTTATTCGAGACGTTGCAATATGCAAAGAAAACAAAAGGTCCAGTACTTGTTCACGTTATTACGAAAAAAGGAAAAGGTTATAAACCGGCTGAGAGTGACGTTATTGGAACTTGGCATGGAACAGGACCTTATAAAATTGAATCAGGTGACTTCGTTAAGCCGAAAGAAGTTGCACCAGCATGGAGTGCTGTTGTTAGTGAAACAGTACTTAAGCTAGCGAGAGCGGATGAGCGTATCGTAGCAATTACACCTGCAATGCCTGTTGGATCAAAACTTGAGAAATTCCAAAAAGAATTCCCAGATCGTATGATTGATGTAGGTATTGCAGAGCAACATGCTACAACAATGGCAGCAGGTATGGCAACGCAAGGAATGAAGCCATTCTTAGCAATTTATTCGACATTTTTACAAAGAGCATATGACCAAGTTGTTCATGATATATGCCGCCAAAACTTAAATGTTTTCATCGGAATAGATCGCTCGGGATTAGTAGGAGCAGATGGTGAAACGCATCAAGGTGTATTTGACATCTCATTCTTACGTCACTTGCCAAATATGGTGCTTATGATGCCGAAAGATGAAAATGAAGGGCAACATTTAGTTTATACGGCAATGCAATATGAAGATGGACCAATCGCACTGCGTTATGCGCGCGGTAATGGACTTGGCGTTCATATGGATGAAGAATTAAAGGCGATTCCAATCGGTACGTGGGAGACGTTAAAAGAGGGTACACAAGCAGCTATTTTAACGTTTGGTACGACAATACCAATGGCAATGGAAGCCGCTGAGCGTCTTGAAAAAGCTGGAGTTTCAGTGAAAGTAGTGAATGCTCGCTTTATTAAACCAATGGATGAAGCATATTTACATGATCTTCTAGGAAAGAATATACCGATTTTAACGATTGAAGAAGCTTGTTTAATCGGTGGTTTTGGAACAGGAGTAGTTGAATTTGCATCTGAAAATGGTTACCATAGTGCATTAGTTGAACGAATGGGTATTCCAGACCGCTTCATAGAGCACGGAAGTGTAACAAAATTATTAGAAGAAATTGGTTTAACGACAGATGCTGTTGTAGACCGTATTCATACAATGATTCCATCAAAACAAAAAAGGGCGTAACAAATGAGCGTAAAAAAAGAAAGAGTAGATGTACTATTAGTAGAGCGAGGACTTATAGAAACGCGTGAGAAAGCAAAGCGCGCCGTTATGGCCGGACTCGTATATGCAAATGAAATGAGACTTGATAAGCCAGGAGAGAAAATCTCGCAAGATACTGAGATTACGGTGAAGGGGCAAGTTATGCCGTATGTAAGTCGTGGTGGTTATAAACTTGAAAAGGCATTAGAGACATTTCATCTTGATTTACAAGATAAAGTTATGATAGATATTGGTTCATCAACTGGTGGCTTTACAGATTGCGCGCTTCAAAATGGAGCGAAATTATCTTATGCATTAGATGTAGGATACAATCAACTAGCGTGGAAATTACGTCAAGATGAGCGTGTTGTTGTAATGGAACGAACAAACTTCCGTTACGTGACACCAGCAGACTTAGAACGTGGTTTACCTCAATTTGCAAGTATTGATGTTTCATTTATATCATTAAAGCTTATACTGCCGGTTTTAAAAACAATGCTTATGCCTAACGGAGATGTAGCAGCATTAATTAAACCGCAGTTTGAAGCTGGAAGAGAGCAAGTTGGGAAAAAAGGTATCGTTCGTGATAGAAAAGTACATGAAGCTGTTGTGGAAATGATTGTCGATTTTGCTTTAAAAGAGGGCTATGATGTGGAAGGTTTAACATTCTCACCAATTACGGGTGGGGATGGTAATATTGAATTTTTAATTCATCTGAAATGGCATGGTGAACGTGAGAATGGCGAAAATCATTCTCCGATTTCTATAGAGCAAGTTGTTACAGAAGCGCATGACGTTCTAAAACAAAAAGGGAAAGGGGAATAACATATGTTGTTCCTCTTTTTGTTGTAATTGTATAATGATTGTAAAAACAATTGTGTACAAGAAACGAATTATAAGTTAACATAAATAAGTGAAGTATACCAATGTTTAAACTATGGTAAGAGATAGTGTGAGGTGCAAATGTATGAATAAAGGTCAGCGCCATATTAAAATCAGGGAAATTATTGCAAACAAAGAAATTGAAACACAAGATGAATTAGTTGATATTTTACGTAATGAGGGATTTAATGTAACGCAAGCAACAGTATCGCGCGATATTAAAGAACTGCACTTAGTGAAGGTGCCATTACATGATGGGCGCTATAAATATAGCTTGCCAGCCGATCAACGATTTAACCCGTTACAAAAATTAAAACGAAATCTAGTGGATTCATTTGTAAAATTAGACACGGCAGGACATATGCTTGTGCTAAAAACATTGCCTGGTAACGCTCATTCACTTGGAGCACTTATTGATCATTTAGAGTGGGATGAGATCATCGGAACCATCTGTGGTGATGATACTTGCTTAATTATTTGCCGTACACCTGACGATACAGGTGTTGTCTCTGATCGTTTCTTAAATATGTTGTAACAAAAAATCTTGTTTGCTTTCCATCGTAAAGTGGGAAGTGAACAAGATATTTTTATTGGTTAAAAATATGATTTTTCTAATTGTAATATAATATTTTGTATGCATAAAGTTAGAAAATAGATGGATTGACCCGTAAAACAAATGTTTGGTACAATGAAGCGGGTTAGAAGAGTATATACATACAAATATATAGCATGATTATTTGAATGAAGAACTGAGAAAATCCTTTAGTAAGGGATTATTTTATAACGAGGTGAATGGGGCATTGTTATCGGAATTATCGATTAGAAACTTTGCTATTATTGAAGCATT